>JAEWEH010000116.1 GCA_023389535.1 Pseudomonadota bacterium | reverse complement strand
CGGTTCTACCGATCCAGCCTGCGCGCCCAGCAGTGGTGGCCAGTGGGGCGTCGCGACGTATTCACCGTGCGTGGGGAAGTGGGCAAGGTATGGTCCAAGACAGAAAGGCTGCCGCAGGACTTTGGCTATCGCACGGGCGGTGCACGGTCCATACGCGGTTACCGCTACCAGAGCATAGGGCTGCATCGCGGCGATGCGGTGATCGGTGCGCCCGCGCTGGCGGTTGTCAGCGCCGAATACACCCATTACTTTACCGAGCAATTGGGCATGAACGTCTTTGTTGATGCGGGCGACGCGGCCGAATCATTCGGCGGCATGGACATCCGGCTCGGTTATGGCGTGGGACTGGCGGTTCGCACGCCGGCGGGGCCATTCTATGTGGACGTTGCCTACGGCCAGCGCGACAAGCGCCTGCGCCTGCATTTTTCTTTAGGTATTGCGTTTTGAGCATTGTGTTGCGTTGGCTGCGCCGGCTATTCATCTGGGTTGGACCCATCGTCATACTGTTGGTGGCGGTGAGCTGCGGGTTTTTAGTCTGGGCATTGGGGACGCAGCCGGGTACCCGTTGGGCGCTGGTGACGGCGGCCGAGCAGTTGGATGGCCAAGTACACGGGATCCGCGGGACTATCTGGCGTGGCGTAAATGTGGATGAGCTGTCCATTGCGCTGCCGGGTGTCTCCGTCAGGCTCGATGGGCTGCACCTGCAGGCCAACTGGCGCGAGCTGCTGGACGCGCGCCTGCATGTCAACGACTTGTCGGCCGACCGCGTGCAGGTACTGATCGAAGACCAGGAAAGCAGTGATGAAGGCGCGCCCTTCGAAATGCCGGCGTTGCCGGTACGCGTTGCCGTCGACCGATTGGCCGTCGGGACCTTGTCGGTGCACCACAACCGAGAACCGCTGCCGGTCGATGTGGGCAACTTTTCCGCAGCCGTTTATCTGTACGACACGGGCGGCCAGTTGGTGCTGCAAAGCCTGGACGTCGCCCATGAACAGCTCGAGGCGGGATTTTCGGGGGAATTGAAGCTGCTGGGCCTGCGCGACCCCTGGCCGATGGAGATCCAGTTGAGCACCCGGGCCCGCGGATTGACGGCTGAGTCGCCACTATGCGCAAGGCATTACCTGTCCACGCTGCCGGCCCAGGCGGCTGCCCCCGAAGCGGTACAGCCGGCCTCGGCCGAACAGGCTGCGCAGCAGAAACGTGCCGCCGATCAGAAGCCTGCCGTGCAGGCCCAGCAGGCCGCGGAGCGCAAGAATGCTGCTGCACGCAAGGATGCCACAGACGGCACGAAGGAGACGGAAATCGGCAGCGCCGCGAGCGCCGAAGGCGACTCGGTTGCACTTGATGAGCCGCCGGCGCAGCAGCCTTGCACACTGGACATGGAAACCCGGGTCAGCGGCGACCTGGATGCGTTGCGGCTGACCGTAAGGGGCGACGGCCAGGGCATGAGCGTGGACGCTGATGCCAACCTGACACCACGGGCGGGATTCCCCCTGAAAGATGTGATGGCCGCCCTGCACCTGGCGGATGGGTCGTCGCTGAACGCCAAGCTGAATTGGAAGGCGGAAGTGGCGGCAGGCGACCTTGTGGCAGGCGCTAGCGCAAGCACAAGCGCCGATGCTGCGGCAGGCGACCCTGCGGCAGGCGGTCCTGCGGCAGCCTTGCCGCGGGACCGTCTGACCGGAACATTGCGAACCGAAAAGTTGAACCTGGGTCAGTTGATCGGCCCCGCCATACCGGACGCCGTCCTCAGCATGTCGTCCGAATTCGATATATTGCTAGAGGGCCGCAACACGCTGCGCTCGGCCCAAGTGGCGATGGAGTTCGCGGAAGGCTCGCGCTGGAACAAGCAACCGCTGGCAGGACGGCTCAAGACCCATATCGTCGATAGCGGTTCGTCTGTGGCGAAGCCCGGGGAAAACGCCTTTCACTGGCAGAGCTTGCAATTGCTTGTGCTGGATACGGATCTGCGGCTGGGCAAGAACCGCTTGCAGACGCAGGGCTCGCTGGGTGCGGCGGACAGCGCGCTGAAACTTGACGTGGCGGCGCCGGAATTGGCAGCGTTCTGGCCGGGCCTGCCGGGCGGGGCGCAGGTGCAAGGCGATGTCGCCGGCACCATAGCAAGCCACAAGGCCGACCTGAAAGGCGTTTATACGCAAGGCGAGGGCAAGTCGTCCGAGCTGGGCGAAGCGCCGGTACGCGCGCATGTGGCCCTGGAAGGCGGTTGGGGGCCGGGCCGGGAAGCGGGCGCCGCAGAGGGTTGGCGCGGCACCATCAGGGCGCTGGAAGCAGACCATGCCGGCCTCGGGATCGCGACCGGGACCCCCATGCAAGCAAGCTTCATCCCCGCTGCGGCGGCTCCAGCGTGGCAATGGCAGGTAGGTGCAGGCCAGTTGACCCTGAACCTGGATGCAAGCAAGGTGTTGACGCTGAACCACGAACTTTCGCGTGGTGGGGCCGGACGGTGGGAGACCCAGGGCGCCATCCCGTCGTTGGCCATCTCGCCGCGGCTGGTGTCGAACCTGCGCAAGAAACTGGATCCGGCCTACAAAGAGGAAACCGATCGAGGCGGCGTGAAGCTGAAAGTCGACAAGGGCGACGATGCAGCCGAAGTCGTCCTGGCGCTGAATTGGAACTTGCGCTTTGCCGGTGTACTGGAAGGCCAGGCCCATATCGAGCGGGTGTCGGGGGATGTCATGGTTCCTGCGGAACCGGCATTCCCGCTAGGCCTGCAGGCCTTGAGTGTGGATGTAAGCGCCAAGCGCGCCTCGGATACGGCCAGCCGCATTACGGCCGATTTGCGCGCCGTGACCGCGAAGATGGGAAGTATGTCAGCCAGCGCCACGACCTTGCTGCATACCACGCCGGCAGGCGGGTTCGCGCTGGATCCGAAGGACGTCAAGACCGTGAAGGTTGACGCCGATATTGAAGATCTGGGCTGGACCAGCTTGTTCCTGGGTGATTCCATGGAGCTGGGCGGAGCTGTCCAGGCCCGGGTCCAGCTGCAAAGCCGTCCCGATGGCAGTTGGGACAGCAGCGGCACCATCGCTGGGCAGAAGATTCGCGTCGTGCGCATTGACGATGGCGTGCGACTGCTCGACGGCACCTTGGCGGCGCGCCTGGATGGCGAGCGTCTGATCCTTGATTCGCTGTCGTTTCCGGCTTTGCTCAGGGTCAAGCCCAAGGAGTGGCGTACGGCGGAATGGGTCAGCACCAACCCGGACGCGAAGGGCGGCAGCCTGACGCTACGAGGCGATTGGAACCTGTTCGAATCCCGGGGTACCATAGACGTGGACCTGAAGCGCTACCCGATATTGCAGCGTTCCGACCGCTACGCCATGGTCACGGGGCGCCTGCGATTGGCAGCCGAGCTGCCCAAGATCGACATTACCGGCTCGATCACCGCCGACGCAGGATGGTTCGATCTGGACATGCTGGGCGGTATCCCTACGGTGGACAGCGACGTGGTGGTGCTGCGGCCAGGAGAAAAGCAGAAAGAAGTCAGCGCGCCCATGGATGTGTCCATGGATCTGGAAGTGGACCTGGGTCCACGTTTCTATTTGACCGGCTATGGTGTCAACTCGGGTCTGGTGGGGCAGTTGCGCATCACCATGGTGGGTGGCAGGCTAACCGGCATCGGGGCGCTGCGCACCCGGGGCGGGGCCATCGAGGCCTATGGGCAGCGGCTGCAATTGCGCCGCGGCACCATTACCTTCCAGGGCGATATCGCCAGCCCGGTCCTGGACATCGAGGCGTTGCGCACGGGCCTGGCCGTCGAAGCCGGGGTCAGGGTGGCGGGCACGGCCAAGCGCCCGCGGATAGACCTCGTGTCGTATCCGGCGGTCAGCGAAATTGAAAAGCTGTCATGGCTGCTGCTGGGCCATGGGCCGAATGATTCCGGCGGCGACGTGGCCTTGCTGTTTTCCGTGGGCACGTCCTTCCTGGGCGATGGCGAGCCCTTTTACCGAAAATTCGGCATTGACGAGGTCAGCATGCGTTCGGGCGACCTGGGCTCCGTCGGCAGCATATTGCCGGCGGAAAGCGTGGTCAGCGGCCTGGATAGCGGCACCAGCGATATCGAACGCCGCTTCGTGACGGTCAGCAAGGGGCTGGCGCGCGGCTTTACCGTCAGCATTCAGCAGGCGCTGGCCGAAACCGGGACGGTGGGGCGGATCAGCTATCGGCTGGCGCGAGGCCTGACAGCCGAACTCAGTGCTGGTACCGTGAATGGCCTGGCGCTGATTTACCGTTGGTTTTCAAAGGATTGAACGCCCGGCCGCCGGCCTGCGCTGCCCAGGCAGCGGCGTCCCGGCGGCATGCGTACTGTTTTGTTTCAGGCGGGCTGCGTCCGTATCTTGGACAAGGGATAAAATACGCGCCAACTGTTATGGGGGTAAAGGGTTATGAGCATTAAAAGCGATCGCTGGATCCGGTGCGCGGCCGAGGGCGGCATGATAGAGCCGTTCGAACCGGGGCAGGTGCGGTCAGTGAACGGCAATCGTATTGTCAGCTACGGCACCAGCAGCTACGGCTACGACGTGCGCTGCGCGAACGAATTCAAGATATTCACCAATATCAATTCGACCATCGTTGATCCCAAGGCTTTCGACGAGAAATCCTTTGTCGATTTCCAGGGCGACGTGTGCATTATTCCGCCGAACTCCTTCGCCCTGGCACGTACCGTGGAATATTTCCGCATTCCGCGCAGCGTGCTGACCGTATGCCTGGGCAAGAGCACCTACGCGCGTTGCGGCATCATCGTCAATGTGACGCCGCTGGAACCCGAATGGGAAGGCCATGTGACGCTGGAGTTTTCCAATACTACCCCGTTGCCCGCCAAGATCTATGCGGGCGAGGGTTGCGCGCAGATGCTGTTC
>JAEWEH010000077.1 GCA_023389535.1 Pseudomonadota bacterium | reverse complement strand
GTATGCCGCTTTTTCCCTTGAAACGAAACCGGACGCTGTCTCCGGCGACGGTGGCATGGCGACGGCGCATGGTCGTCAATCCGAATGATTTATTGGCGGTAGCGTATTCTCGCTGGCCGATGCGGATCAGCGTCGCCTCCAGCAATTGGACGACGACTGCAATCACCTTTTGATGCGCCGGTGCGGCGGCCGCCATGTCTCGTGCAGCCCGGCGTCGAATACGCGGCAGGGCCAACGCAAAGTCAAGCAATTGATCATATTTGCTGGCGTTGCGTACCGACGTCCAATCGGAATGGTAGCAGTATTGCTTGCGGCCCTTCTGGTCTCGCGCCGTGGCCTGGATATGCCCGCGCGGATCGGGACAGATCCAGACCTGCTCGTACGCCGGCGGAATGGCCAGCGCACGGATGCGGGCCATCACCTGCGGATCGCGTATGCTTTGTCCGTCGGGCCCGATATAACGGAAGCCTTTACCCGCCCTGCGTCGTGTAATCCCCGGCATGTCGTCGGCCGAATACACCAGGCCGCCTTCCTGCAAGGCGAGCTTAACGCTATCGGGCCCGGGTTGCGTTGTTGCGACGACGGCCATCTTCTGTCAGGGGGGACTCATGGGCGCAGCCGAACCGTCGCTATTGGCCGCTTCGGCCCCCTGGCCCTGAACGGGCGGCGTGCTTTTGGAACCGTGCCGCGTGGCATACAGCCAGGTGAACTCGGCGCCCAATAGAAAGACCTGGGCAGCGTAATAGACCCATATCAGCACGACCACCAGCGAACCGGCCGCCGTAAGCGAGGACACCATGGAGCTCTTGCCCACGTACAAGCCTATCAATACCTTGCCGATTTCAAACATGATTGCGGTGACAAGCGCGCCGGTCCATACATCGCGCCAGGCTATCCGGGCCTGTGGCATGAACTTATAGATGGCGGCAAACAAGACCGTGGCGATTCCCACCGACGCTACGGTGTTGAGCGCCTGCATCAATAGCTCCCAGCCTGGGAACATTCCGCCGGCCCATTGTCCGACCACAGCCAGGAAAGCGCTGACGACCAAGGACACCAGCAATAGGAAGGCCAGCCCCAGCACCAGCCCAAATGACAATAGGCGTGCGCGCACCGTATTCCATATTCCCGTCTTTTTTTCCCTTGCGGGGACTTCCCAGATACGGTCAAGCGCATTCTGCAATTCGGCAAAAACAGTGGTGGCGCCCACTGCCAGGACGCCCATGCTGATCGCCGCTGCCGTAAAGCCTTGTGTGGGCTGGTCCGCGTTGCGTAGCAGGCTCTGCACGCCGGACGCTCCCTCCTGTCCGACCAGGCCGCCCAATTGTCCTATGATTTCCCCGCGCACCGCATCTTCGCCCCACACGGCGCCCGCGATGGCAATGACGATGATCAATAGCGGCGCGATCGAAAACACCGTATAAAAAGCAATGGCGGCGCCCAGGCTGGGCGCGCCATCATCCAGCCAGGCCATCACGGAGCCTTTGATCAGCTGGAAGAATTGCTTCACTCGCATTGCGTCTCCTTCATTCCGCTACAGCGGCAAGCGCGCCTTATCTAAGAGCCGGTGACTCGGCCAGCCGCAATGCGCGGCGCTTGGACACCGCCTTCAATGTGTGGGCGATGCAGGCGGCGAAGGCTTCGTCATACCAGGGGTCGGCGCCGCTTACACCCACCACGATGCCGTCTATGCAGACGCCTCCCCAAATGCCGGTGTCCTGCGGCCGCAATAAATGAGGAGCGACATGCCGGACCCAATGCCCATCCTTCCCGGTGCGCCAACAGATTCTTGCCTTGTCCTGTGCGAATTTCGCGTAATCGGCATCCCAGGCGGAACGGTCGCCCACCGCGTGCTCATAGAGCACGGCGTGCTGAAAGTCGCAGTCTTGCGGCCCCAGGGCCGGGTCCATGACCACGATGTACAAAAAGCCGCTTTCGCCGACACTGCGGTCCGCCATGCCGTGTTCTATCATGGGCAGCACAAGATGGACGGCCTCGCGCGCCGCCCGCTGGTCCGCGAAAAAACTGCCTTCGCTCAAGGTGGTTTCGTCCATGCCTGTATCCATCTTTCCCCCGCCTATGGCTACGATGATCCGCCGTTCCGGCGCAAGCTACCTTGCGGCGCCGCCTGGCTTCAGCAAGTTCCATGCCATGCGCCTTGCGATAAAGCCAACACAAAACGCCCGATCTGGTGTTCAATACCGCTCATCATGGATACCGCCACCACTCCGCTTCCGCAGGAATCGCTCCATGCCTGGATAAGGCTGGTCGTATCCGTGCTGCTGATGACCATAGGCGGCGCCGGCATGTACTCGGTCACGGTGGTATTGCCGCAGATCCAGGCCGAATTTGCCGTCAGCCGGTCCGACGCTTCATTGCCCTACACCCTGACCATGCTGGGGTTCGGACTCGGAGGCATACTGATGGGTCGGCTTGCGGACCGTTACGGGGTGCTTGTTCCCATCGTGGCGGGTACTCTGGGCATAAGCGCCGGATTCGTCTGGGCTGGGTCAGCATCGAACCTCTTGCAGTTCAATCTGGCGCAAGGCTTATTGATCGGCATGCTTGGCAGTTCGGCCACCATGGCCCCGCTGGTCGCCGACACCTCGCAATGGTTCACGCGACGCCGCGGTATCGCGTTGGCGATTTGCATGAGCGGCAATTATCTGGCCGGTTCGGTCTGGCCGCCGATCCTGCAGCATTTCATCGACAGCGTGGGCTGGCGTCAAACGTATATTGGCCTAGGCCTGTTTTGCCTGGCCTCCATGCTGCCTCTGGCGCTGGTCTACCGCCGCCGCCCGCCCGCCGACGCTGTCCCGGTCGCCGCGTCCCGGGCCGGGCGGCCCGAACGGCCTTATGTTCTTGAAGCCAGGCAGTCGGATCCCGCGCGTCCGCTGGGCCTGGCTCCCGGCGCACTCCTTGCCTTGCTGAGTCTGGCCGGTGTGGCATGTTGCGTAGCCATGGCCATGCCCCAAGTGCATATCGTGGCGTACTGCGGCGACTTGGGTTTCGGCGCCGCACGCGGCGCGCAAATGTTGTCGCTCATGTTGGGCATGGGCATCGTCAGCCGTTTGGTTTCGGGCTGGATCGCCGACCATATTGGCGGCCTGCGAACATTGTTGCTGGGCGCGATACTGCAAGGCCTGGCGCTGTTGATGTTCCTGGGTAGCAGCGGGCTGGTGTCGCTATACGTCGTGTCAGCGCTATTCGGCCTGTTTCAGGGCGGGATCGTGCCGGCCTATGCCCTGATAGTGCGGGAATACTTTGCGCCGCACGAGGCGGGCGCACGCGTGGGCACAGTCTTGATGGCGACGCTATTCGGGATGGCGCTGGGCGGCTGGCTGTCAGGCGCCATTTTCGACCTCAGTGGTTCTTACCGGGCGGCCTTTATAAATGGCATTGCCTGGAATGTGCTGAACGTCAGCATCATCGGCTTTCTGCTCTATCGTGCGCGCCGCGGTCTGCGCGGCGCAGCTTTGCACGGCGCCGTCTGAAAGCGGTCCGGCGATCCGGATGTCTGCCGCGATGGACACCCGCGGGCATGTTGGACGACGCGACCCCGATTCACTGTATGAATGCACAGCAAAAGCCGGTATCGCGCGCCGGCAAGGTAAAGCATGTTCAAAAAAAACTTAAATTAATGTTGTAACTACCTAATATAAATGTACTTTTTCTGATAAGATCATCCCCAGTTCCCATCTTGCCCGTCAAATGCCCATGCCTATTCGGAACCTCCTCCCCCGCTTTCCGCTATCGGCCATGCTGCCACTGGCGTTTTTTTTCGTGTTGGGCGCCCAGACGTCAGTAACCAACGCGGCACAAACCGATAAGCCATCGTCAACCCATAAGGCGCAGAAGGCGTCCAAACCTGCTGCCAAGCACGTGCGCAAGGCGCCGAGCCAACGCGCAAACGTCAAAACCCATGTGGTCCGACGCCAGAACCTGCATCCCGTCAGTTACGCTCCAGACAATGGTTCGCAGATCCGGGTGGGGCTGCGCAACCCCGCCGACAGCGACATCGTCGTGAACCGCGGCGCCGAGCCGGCCGTCGAACCGCTGACTTCCCAGGCGATGCTGCGTTCGGAAGTCGCTTTCGTGCAGGACTTGCAAAGCTCCACGGTACTTTACGACAAGAACAGCGACGAAGTGCGCCCCATTGCCTCCATCTCGAAACTGATGACGGCCCTGGTGGTAGCCGAGTCCGGGCTGCCCATGAACGAGATGCTGCGGATCTCGGATGCGGACGTGGACCGCATGCGCTATTCGCGCTCGCGCCTGCCGGTCGGCACGGAACTTAGCCGCGCCGACATGCTGCATCTGGCGCTGATGTCGTCCGAGAACCGCGCCGCGCATGCACTGGGGCGCTATTACCCCGGCGGCATGCCCGCATTTGTGCGCGCCATGAACGACAAGGCGCGTGCGCTGGGCATGCGCAATACCCGTTTTGTCGAACCCACCGGCCTATCCAGCGACAATGTGTCGTCACCGAGGGACCTGGTCAAGCTCTTGCAAGCCACCAGCAAGCAAGCCTTGATACACCGCTACACGACTGACGACAAATATGAAGTCGCAGTGGGCCGCGGGCGTCAACTGGTATACAACAACACCAACCGTCTGGTGCGCAATGCGGATTGGGACATCAAGGTTTCCAAAACCGGCTTCATCAATGAAGCCGGTGAATGCCTGGTCATGCTGACCCGTATCGACAACCGCGACGTAGCCATCGTCCTGCTGAACTCCACGGGGCGTTATTCACGCATAGGCGATGCGGTGCGCATCCGTACCCTGGTGGAAAACGGCAGCAACGTCGCCATGCTCTAGGGCCTTGCAGCGGCATGTGCATTGCCTACCTGGCCATACGCAGCGATACGGAATGGCCCTTATTCATTGCCGCCAACCGCGATGAATTCCATAGCCGCCCCTGCATTGCCGCTGCCCCATGGCCGGACCGCCCGGACATACTGGGCGGCATCGATTGCCTGGGGGCGGGCACCTGGCTGGGGATTACGCGGCAAGGGCGCTACGCCCTGCTCACCAATTATCGCGACCCCGGCCACCTGATACCCGACGCACCCTCGCGAGGCGAACTGGTCAGTCACTATTTGCGCGGCGCGGAAGCGCCCGCATCTTACGCATGGGCCATACACGCATCGGGCGCCGACTATAACGGTTTCAATCTGATCGTGGGCGATGTGCACGAGGCCTACTACGTAGGAAACCGGACCGGCGACGCAGGTCCCCGAGCACTGACTGCCGGCCGCTACATTCTCTCCAACCATTTGCTGGATACGCCCTGGCCCAAAGCGCAGCGGCTGCGTCATGGGCTGGACACACTGCGTCCGGCCCAATTGGGGCGGTCCCTGACGCCTGTCTTCGAACTGCTCAAGGACAACACACCGGCCGATGACCATGTCCTGCCCCGCACAGGGTTGTCCATAGATCGCGAGCGCCTGCTCAGCAGTCCGTTCATCGTCAGCCCCGACTATGGCACTCGCTGTTCCACCGTCATTACCGTACATGCCAGCGGCCGTGCTCTTTTAAGCGAAGTCAGCTACGATGAAACTGGCCGGTCCACTGAAAGACATGACTGGCCTTTTCTCTTGACCGACACAACGCAATGAGGCTGTGAAATGAAGACATGGAAATCCATAACGGCCACGGCCGTGCTGGCGGCCAGTTTCCTGCCCGCAGGCGCCCGGGCGCAGTTGCCCGCCGCGCAAACAGAAGGTGGTGTGGAGTATGTCAGTGGAGGTTTCGGCCTGGATGAATCGACGGCTTTCAAACAGGCCATTGCGCAATGGCCACTGGCATTGACCTTTGCCAGTTCGGGCAATGGCACCAATGCCTATGCCGGTGATGTGCAAGTCGTCATCCGGGATACGCAGGACGCAACCGTCTTGAATGTGTTGTCGCAAGGGCCGTATTTTCTGGCGAAGATTCCGCCGGGCTCCTACGAGGTGTTCGCGACCTACGAAGGCCGGACCCAATCACGGAAAGTCAACATAGGCAGCAGCGGCAACACCCATGTGACGTTTCACTGGAAAAGGCCCGCATCCGGCCCGGACTGAATACGGCTGGCGCCTAATGCAGGGTCGGCCCAGGCCCTTTGCGCCTTTTTGCGCCTTGCTCTTTTGCCTGCTGTTCCAACGACTGCAAGGCGTCTTCCCAGTTGCGCAAGGGGACACAGGTCTGCAGGCGCACAATCGCTTGCTTGATCAACGCTTGATGAAGCTCGTGACCGATGCGCGAAGCGACGTCCAGGGTCGCATCGCCTTGCAGCTCGCCCAAACGCAGCAAGGTGGATTCAACTTCAGCCACGGAAACCTGCTGGTCGTTGGCGCCATGGAAAAAGTGCAGCGTCGTGGCA
>JAEWEH010000029.1 GCA_023389535.1 Pseudomonadota bacterium | reverse complement strand
GACCCGAACCGCGAAGAACTTTTCTCGGCCATGTACGGTGTCGGCGCCTGGTTGAACGAACACCGCATCAATTGCTCGTCCACCGCAAGCCTGGCGGAATCCGTCGTCGGCACGGGCTTTCCCTTTCGCGATTTTTCCTTTGCCGAACAATACATGCCGACCCTGCACCAAGCCATCACGTCCACGCGGGGGGTGCGCCGGCTGGGCGCCGCCGCCCTGGACCTGGCCTGGGTCGCCTGCGGCCGCTACGACGGGTACTGGGAAATGGGGTTGGCCCCCTGGGACGTGGCCGCGGGCACTGTCATCGTGCGCGAAGCCGGGGGCATCTGTGAAGATATCCACCATCGCGATCCCTGGCCGATCAAAGGCTATGTCTATGCCGGCAATGCCCACACCGCCCCCGCGCTGGACGCCATGATACAGCCCCACCTCACCAAAGGCTGAACCCTGCCTGCCCGCCCGCCGGCTGGCCGGTCGCGCGCCATTTGATGATACGCTAGCGCAGCGTAGTGTTTTGATCTAAAAGAACGCATAACAGGAGCGCAATCATGAAGCTAGTCGACGATATCGTAGGTTGGAAGCCAGAGATCACCGCCATCCGCCGGGACATCCACGCGCATCCAGAACTGGCCTACGAAGAGGTCCGGACCGCTGACGTCGTAGCGCAGTGGCTGGAATCCTGGAATATCCCGGTGCATCGCGGCATAGGCGTCACCGGGGTCGTGGGCGTCATACACGGCAGGACGCAAAATGGGCGCGCCGTGGGTTTGCGGGCCGACATGGACGCCTTGCCCATGCAGGAAGCCAATACCTTCGAACACGCCAGCAAGCATCCTGGAAAAATGCATGCCTGCGGGCACGACGGCCATACCGCCATGCTGCTGGCGGCGGCACGCTACTTGGCCGCGCAGCGCAATTTCGATGGCACGGTGTATGTCATATTCCAGCCCGCCGAAGAGGGCTTCAGCGGCGCCAAGGCGATGATAGACGACGGGCTGTTTACACGCTTCCCCATGGATGCGGTATTCGGCATGCATAATTGGCCCGGCATGGCCGTGGGCACCTTCGGCGTGGTGGCCGGACCCATCATGGCCTCCAGCAATACGTTCGAAATCACGCTGCAGGGCAAGGGTGCGCATGGCGCCATGCCGCACCTGGGCGTCGATCCCGTCATGGGCGCGGTGCAATTGGCGCAAAGCTTGCAAACCATCATCGCGCGCGACCGCGACCCGCTTGAACCCGCGGTGCTCAGCATCACCCAGATCCATACGGGCTCGGCCGACAACGTCATACCGAACGATGCCATCTTGCGCGGCACCGTGCGCACCTTTTCGGACGAGGCGCTGGACCTGATCGAGCAGCGCATGGCCGACATCGTCGAACACACAGGCCGCGCATTGAACTGCACCACCGATTTCGCGTTCCATCGCAAATACCCGCCTACCGTCAATCATGCCCAGGAAGCCGCTTTCTGTGCCCAAGTGCTTGCGGGCATTGTCGGGGAAGGCAATGTCGACCAGGCCATCCGGCCGTCCATGGGCGCCGAAGATTTCGCCTTCATGCTGAAGGAAAAACCCGGCTGCTATGTGTGGATCGGGAATGGCCAGGGTGATCACCGGCTTGCCGGTCACGGCATGGGGCCTTGCATGCTGCACAACGGCAGCTATGATTTCAATGACGAACTGATTCCACTGGGCGCCAGCTATTGGGTGGAACTGGCGCGCCAATGGCTGGCCGCCCACCCGACCTGATCCACCACCCTGACCCGATACATTTCTTCCGTCCCGGAGCTGCAAGATTGAACACTGATCGTAGCCTTACCGTTTTGCCGCCGCCAGAGCGACACGCTGTCCTGCGTGTCATGCCGCAGCCATCCGACGCCAATATCCACGGCGATGTCTTTGGCGGCTGGATCATGTCGCAGGTGGACATTGCGGGTTCCATTCCGGCCACACGCAGGGCGGGTGGGCGCGTCGCAACAGTGGCGGTGAATTCCTTCACTTTCAAGCAGCCGGTTTTCGTGGGCGACCTGGTCAGTTTCTATGCCGAAATCATCAAGGTCGGCACGACGTCCATCACCATCGCCGTCGAAGTCTATTCCGAGCGCCAGCGCCTGGAGCTCGAGGTTGTGAAGGTCACTGAAGCCATACTCACTTACGTCGCCACCGACGATCAGCGCAAACGCCGCCCACTTCCTCCCGCCTGACCGCAGAGCCAGCCTATGTCGGATCAACCTGTCCAGGCCCAGGGCGTGCCCATCACCATCCCGCGGCGCCTTGAGCCCGAAGATGCACAGCTTGCCCTGCAGCGCTTGCAGAGCATACTGAAGCGCCAGGAGGTCGTCGAGGCCCTGGCGCACCGCCAGTACGAAGAGGACGACAAGTCCAATCTGCTGGAAGGCCTGTTGCACCGCCAGCACGAAAACGAAATAAAGGCGATCGTCAACGACCTGCATCCGGCCGACATCGCCTTTATTTTGGAATCCCTGCCTGTCCATGAACGGCAGGCGGTGTGGCAGCTGGTCAGCGCCGAGCATGACGCCGACGTCTTGCTGGAAGTCGACGACTGGGCGCGTGAATCCCTGATCGAGTCCATGGACCACCAGGACTTGATCGCGGCTACCGGCACCATGGATGCCGACGAGATCGCCGATCTCGTCCCCGACCTGCCGGCCGCCGTCATCGCCGAAGTCCAGAAAGGCCTGACCGACGAAGAACGCGCGCAGTTGATCGAGGCCATGGGCTACCCCGAAGACACGGTGGGCGCCATCATGGACTTCGATATGGTCCGGGTCAGGGAAGATGTGTCCCTGGAAGTCGTGCTGCGCTACCTGCGCCGCCTGCATGAACTCCCCGATCACACCGACCAGATCTTTGTGGTGGACCGGCAAGACAAGCTGCAAGGCACGCTGCCGCTGACCACATTGCTGGTGCGCGAGCCCGAAGTCCTGGTTTCGTCCGTCATGTTTACCGACTATCTGGCGCTCAACCCGCTGGACTCGGACGCCGACGCAGCCGGCGCCTTCGAACGCTACGACCTGGTGTCGGCCCCCGTGGTCGACGACCAGGGCCGCCTGATTGGCCGGGTAACGATCTCCGAAGTGGTGGACGTCATCCAGGAAGACTCGCAGGAACAGGCCTTGTCGCGGGCCGGTCTGCAGGAAGAAGACATCTTCGCCCCGGTGCGGGATGCCCTGCGCAACCGCGCACCCTGGCTACTGGTCAATCTTTTCACTGCTTCTGTGGCGTCTTTCGTTGCTTCCCGCTTCGAAGACACCGTAAGCCATATCGTGATCCTGGCATTCCTGATGTCCATCGTGGCCGGCATCGGCGGCAATTCGGGCAATCAAACCATGACCATGATCATACGGGCGCTGGCGGTGGGCAGGGTCAGCGGGTCCAACGCCTGGCAGTTGGTCAAGCGCGAACTGCTGGTGACGTTTCTTGTCGGAACTTGCGGCAGTGTCGTGGCCGCCAGTTTTGCCTGGGCGATTTCGGGATCCATTGCCATCGCCGGCGTGATGATGGCCGCCATGATCTGCAATATGCTGATCGGTGCGGCGCTGGGGGTGCTTATTCCTATGCTGCGCGACCGTTTCGGCAAGGACCCGGCGATGGGGTCGTCGGTGTTGCTGACTTTCGCCACGGATTCTTTGGGCTTCTTCGTCTTCCTGGGCTTGGCCACGCTGTTTCTGCTTTAGGGCGTTCCCGGTTTAGTGCGCAGGCGCTTTGGGATGGGGCTTGTGGCGGCGGTTAGTTCTGCTGATGCGTGCCACGGACAGCTATGGCGATGCCTGGTTCTTCTGACGCGTGCCGGGTGGCGGGGCCGGGTCTTGCTC
>JAEWEH010000395.1 GCA_023389535.1 Pseudomonadota bacterium | reverse complement strand
GAAGGCGGCTAGAGCGACAGGAGGCCAATATGTACGCGCAACTCGTGGAAACCGGCGTCAAAAGCGTGCGTTCCCCGGACCAATTGACAGGCAATGAGCGTGAATTCCAGCAGCGCATCGACGAAGGAATCCGCGTCGAGCCCAAAGACTGGATGCCCGACGCCTATCGCAAGACACTCGTGCGCCAGATTTCGCAGCACGCCCATTCGGAAATTGTGGGCATGCTGCCGGAAGGCAACTGGATTACCCGGGCGCCCACCCTGAAGCGCAAAGCCATTCTGCTGGCCAAAGTCCAGGACGAAGCCGGCCACGGCCTGTATTTGTACAGCGCGGCCGAAACCCTAGGGGTTTCGCGCGACGACCTGGTCGATGACCTGCATGCCGGCAAGGCCAAGTATTCCAGCATCTTCAACTATCCCACCTTGACCTGGGCCGATATCGGCATGATAGGGTGGCTGGTGGACGGTTCGGCCATCATCAACCAGATCCCCCTATGCCGTTGCTCTTACGGTCCTTATGCCCGGGCCATGGTGCGCGTCTGCAAGGAAGAATCCTTCCATCAGCGCCAGGGCTACGACTTGCTTCTGCAAATGTGCCTGCACGGCACGCAGGCACAGAAAGACATGTGCCAGGATGCCCTGAATCGCTGGTGGTGGCCGGCCCTGATGATGTTCGGCCCTTCGGATGCCGACTCGCCCAATAGCGCGCAATCCATGCAGTGGAAGATCAAGCTGTTTTCGAATGACGAATTGCGCCAGAAGATGGTGGATCAGACCGTGCCGCAAGCCGAGTACCTGGGCTTGACGGTACCCGACCCGGACCTGAAATGGAACGAAGAACGCGGCCATTACGACTTCGGCGAGATCGACTGGGCCGAATTCTATGCAGTCATAAAGGGCCATGGGCCCTGCAATCGCGAACGCCTGCAGGCCCGCATCGACGCACACGAGAATGGTGCATGGGTGCGTGATGCATTCTCCGCGTACGCGCAAAAGCAAGAGCGCAAGAAAGCAGCGGCCTGACCGCTGTGCCTGCGCCCATATTCCACTGGATTCACCGTATTTGAATGATATGGATCGTGTGCCGGCGCTTCGCCGCAGCGGGGGTAGTGAAATGAGCGACAAGGGTTGGCCTCTTTGGGAGGTCTTCATACGCAGCCAGCACGGTCTGGCCCATAAGCATGTAGGCAGCCTGCACGCGCCGGATGCCGAAATGGCGATCAACAATGCGCGCGACGTCTATACGCGCCGCAACGAAGGCCTGAGCATCTGGGTGGTGAAAGCGGCCGATGTGGTGGCCAGCAGCCCGGGCGACAAGGAACCACTGTTCGAACCGGCCAACAGCAAGGTATACCGGCACCCCACCTTTTTTCCCATGCCGGACGAAATCAAGCACATGTAAGGGGCGTCATGGACCACGCTTTGTTTCAATATCTGCTGCGCCTGGGTGACAGCACCCTGATACTGTCGCATCGCTTGTCGGAATGGACCGGCCATGGCCCTGCGCTGGAAGAAGACCTGGCCATGACCAACGTGGCGCTGGACCTGCTGGGCCAGGCGCGTCTTTGGCTAAGCCTGGCCGCCGAGGTCGAAGGCCAGGCGCGCGACGAAGACCAGCTGGCCTATTTGCGCGATGCGCCCGAATACCGCAACTTCCTGCTGGTGGAACGGGACAACGGCCATTACGGCAATACTATTGCGCGGCAATTCCTCTTCGATGTCTGGCACTATTTCCTGCTGCAAGCGCTATGCAAGTCCGTCGACGAGCGGGTAGCCGCGATCGCGGAAAAATCCATCAAGGAAGTTGCCTACCATGTGCGCCGCTCCAGCGACATCCTTGTCCGCCTGGGCGATGGCACGGCGCAAAGCCATGAACGCATGCAGCACGCGCTGGATGACGCATGGCGCTACACCGGCGAGCTTTTCGTCGATGACGCCATCACGCAGGAACTGGCGGCGCGTGGCGCGGCGCCCAGGCATGGCGATTTATGGGCGCCCTGGCTGGATCATGTCCGCCGCATCGCAGGCGAGGCCACGCTGGTGATGCCGGAAGAAAGCGACGCGCAACATCCCGCCCATCGCGGCGGCATTGAAGGCCGCCACACCGAAGCATTGGGCTACCTTCTGGCGGAAATGCAGCACCTGCAACGCAGCTATCCGGGGGCGGCATGGTAAGCGACGTCATTTCCTGTCCGGTCGAACGCATCATGCAGTGGCTGGCCGCCGTTCCAGACCCGGAAATCCCTGTATTGTCGGTCGTGGACCTTGGCCTGGTCCGCCAGGTAGCCTGGGATGGCGACACCTGCGTGATCACGATCACGCCCACCTATTCGGGCTGCCCGGCCATGCACGAAATTTCCTCGGGCATCCGCCAGGCACTGCACGCGCAAGGCATAGAGCACGTGCGCATCGAGACGCGGCTGTCCCCGGCCTGGACCACCGACTGGATGAGCGAGCGCGGCCGCGCGGCCTTGAAGGACTACGGTATTGCGCCGCCGCGCGAGCGGGCCATCGATGTGTCCGGCATCATGCGGCGCGATGCCGAGGTGGTGGTGCCATGCCCTTTGTGTGGTTCACAGCGAACCCGGCTGATCAGTCACTTCGGCTCGACATCCTGCAAGGCCTTGTATCGCTGCAACGCCTGTGGCGAACCCTTCGACTACTTCAAGGCGCATTAGGGCCATGAGCCAATTCTATCCCCTGAAAGTTACTTCGGTTGCGAAGAATACCCGTGATGCGGTCGTGGTGACCTTCGATGTGCCAAGCGAACTGCATGACCAGTTCACCTTCCGGCCCGGCCAATACCTGACGATGCGCACCCACGTCGATGGCGAGGAATTGCGCCGGTCCTATTCCATCTGCGCAGCGCCCAACGACAGGCAATTGCGGGTCGCCATCAAGCGCCTGAATGACGGCGCATTCTCGACCTGGGCCAATGAGACCCTGGCCGCCGGACAGATGCTGGACGTCATGCCCCCGGACGGGCACTTCACTGTGGATT
Organism: Pseudomonadota bacterium; assembly: GCA_023389535.1. Lineage (GTDB taxonomy): Bacteria > Pseudomonadota > Gammaproteobacteria > Burkholderiales > Burkholderiaceae_B > UBA6240. Next base: position 632 of record JAEWEH010000395.1, on the reverse strand, counting down.
TTTCGCCCGAGCATCAGCGGCATTACGTGGCGTTTGCAGTGGGTAGCGGGATTACGCCCATCCTGTCCCTGGTGAAAAGCGCCCTGGCGACGGAACCCAGGAGCAGCTTCACCCTGTTCTTTGGCAACCGGGCTTCGTCGGCCGTGTTGTTCCGTGAAGAAATCGAAGACCTGAAGAACCAGTACATGGAGCGTTTTTCGCTGGTCTACGTCATGAGTCGCGAGCACCAGGACATCGACCTCTTCAACGGCCGGCTGGACGGCGACAAAGCGCAGCAGTTGCTGACGCTCTGGATGGATCCAGCCAGCATCGACTATGCCTTTGTGTGCGGTCCGCAGGACATGACGGAGTCCGTTTGCCAGGCGCTGCGCGACAAGGGGCTGGACAAGTCCCAGATCAAGTTCGAGCTTTTCGGATCGCCCAAGGGCCCGCGTGCCTTGCGTACCGGACACGAGGCTCGCAAGGCGCCCGGCAAGGAGCAATGCGAGCTTACCGTCATTCAGGACGGCTTGACCCGCACACTGCTCATCGAGAAAAACAAGGACAGCGTGCTGGATTCAGCCCTGGCGCAAGGTATTGAATTGCCTTTTTCCTGCAAGGGCGGGGTCTGTTCGACCTGCCGCTGCAAGGTG
>JAEWEH010000362.1 GCA_023389535.1 Pseudomonadota bacterium | reverse complement strand
CCCGGGCCGGCCTGCTACGGCAAGGGCGGCACGCAGCCCACGGTTACTGACGCGCACGTGGTGCGCCGCGCCATCTTGCCGGAAACGTTTTTGGGCGGACGCATGCCCATCGATGTGGAACGAGCCCGGCAGGCGCTGCAGCCCATTGCGGATCACTTCGGCATGACGCTGGAAGAAGCCGCCGATAGCGCCATTCAGCTATCCAATGCCAACATCGTGCGTGCCATCCAGGTGATTTCCACCGAACGCGGCCATGATCCCCGCGACAATGTGCTGGTGCCATATGGTGGCGCTGGGCCGCTGCATGCGGCGCAAGTGGCTTCCGACCTGGGAATAAACACCATCGTCGTGCCGCCCAATTCCGGTGTCATCTCTGCCTATGGTCTGCTTGCCAGCGATTTCATTCAGTTCGAAAGCCTGACCCGGCGCGGGGTGCTGGACGAACGTTCGGCCGACGTGGTGCGCCAGGTGTTCAAGGAAATGAGCGAACGAGCCATCGCCAGGGCGCGCGACATGTCGCTGCACGGCGAACTGATACTCAGCTTTGTGGCCTATATGCGTTTCGTGGGACAAGCCTTCGAGGTTCCCGTGGAGCTCATGACCGCCGACCTGGATAGCCTGACGCCTGAACGCCTGCGCGAGCTGTTCGGCCTGATGCATCAAAAGCTGTTCTTCTTCGGCGCCGAGGACGACAAGCCCATCGAATACGTATCCTTCAGACTGGGCTTGACGGCTCCGCTCGAAAGTGTGCCGCAATTGTCGGAATACGAAGCGCACTTCACCGAGGCGAGGGCGATCCAGCTGTTCGACCAGGGGCAGTGGCGGCAGGCAAGCCTGATCAGCCGCTCAGCCATGGTGGTCGGCGAAGCTTTCCCCGGCCCTGCCTTGCTGGAAGATGCTACTTCTACCTTGCTGGTCCCGATGGGTTGGGTAGCCCGTCGCGACAGCAATGACAACACCATACTGACCAGGAGCGACGACCATGCTTGATACCGTCAAATACTCCAATGAGGCCCAAGAGGCACTCAACCCTGTCGATTATGCAGTGATCAGCCAGGGGCTGATCGCCGCCGCGCGCGAGATGGGCGTGAAGCTGATACGGTCAGCATACTCCACCATCATTCGCGAAGCGGCCGATGCTTCCGCAGCGCTGTTCGATCGCGACGGCAATGTCGTGGCGCAGGCCGAGCTGATCCCCATGCAATTGGGTCCCATGTCCGAGATCTTCCGCGCTTGCGCCCAGGCCGATCCGGTGGACAGCATGAAGGAAGGGGATTTCTACATCACCAACGATCCCTATTCGGGCGGCCAGCATCTGCAGGACGTATTCATTTATTCGCCTATCTTCTTTGAAGGCGAATTAGTTGGGTTTGCCGGCACCGTCGCCCACCATCTGGACCTGGGTGGCGGGAATCCTGGCCTGACGACCGAGGCGGTGGATGTGCACGCCGAAGGGCTGATCTTTCCGCCCACCCGCTACAACCATGCGCGCGATTGGGAAGGGCGCGGGCCGCTCAAGCGTTTGGTAGCCGCCAATATCCGCGTGCCGGGCCAGACCATAGGCGACTTCGATGCGCAGTTCGCCGCAAACTCTGTCGGCGCCGAGCGCATGCGCCAGTTATGCGAAAAGTATGGTGTCGCCACCCTGCGTGCGGCCATGAGCGAACTCGTTGAATATTCTGAACGCCGCTTCCGGATGGCGCTGTCGCAACTGGCCGACGGCGTCTACTACGGCGAGGATTCGGTCGATGATGACGGCATCACCGACGAGCCGTTGACGGTCAAGGCGGCGGTCACCGTAAAGGGCGATGCCATAGAAATCGATTTCGACGGCACATGCCCCCAGGTGTCGCGCAACTTGAATTGTCCGTTTTCGTCGACGATATCGGCGGCGCTGTCGGCGGTCAAATCGGCGCTGACCAGCCCGGACATTCCTTTCAACGAGGGCCTGAAGCGCCCCGTGACGATACGGGCTCCCAAAGGCACCTTGGTCAATCCGAATTACCCGGCGCCCGTGCGCGCGCGCATGGAAGCAGGCTATCGCTGCTTCAACGCGGTGCTCAAGGCGCTGGCGCAGGTTGCCCCGGAAAAGGTGATTGCCGGCGGCAACGACGCTACGCTGGTCACTTCGCTGTCTCACCAGGATCAGGGTAAGTACAAGGTCTATCTGGAGGTGTATGGGGGCGGCTTCGGAGCCTCGGCGCACCGCAATGGCTGCGACGCGGTAGACTCGCCTTTGTCCAACTGCACCAACACTCCCGTCGAGGCCACCGACATGGACTTTGATCACTTCCGCATCGTCGGCTATGGCTTGATCCCCGATTCCGCGGGGCATGGCACGCACAGGGGCGGCCTGGGCTTTTACCGCAGCTTCGAAATCCTGAAGGATGATGTCAACTTCGCCATGTATGCCGACCGGTTTCGCGTCGCGCCTTATGGCCTGTTTGGCGGCACGGACGGCACGCCGGGTTCGGGCGAGGTGCTGCGCGATGGCAAGAAGATTCCCTTGAAGAGCAAGGACAGCCAGATCCTGCGCAAAGGCGATGTCGTCACCATCTACACGGCGGGCGGCGGCGGCTACGGCCCGGTCGACGAACGCAAGCGTGAAGATATCGACTATGACATCCGACACGGCTATGTGTCGCCGCAGGCCGCGCGCGCGGTATACGGCTAGAGGCGAGGCCTATGCATCCCGTTGAAAGAATCATTCGCGGCTTTGCCAATGTGGTGACTTTCATTGCGGGCGTCAGCTTGTTGTTGATGATGATCCAGACGGTCGTGGACGTCATGCTCAACAATTTCATGGGCGCCCCAATAGAAG
>JAEWEH010000299.1 GCA_023389535.1 Pseudomonadota bacterium | reverse complement strand
ACTTCTCGGCCGAGGTGTACATTCTGTCCAAGGACGAAGGTGGCCGTCACACGCCGTTCTTCCAGGGCTACCGTCCCCAGTTCTACTTCCGTACGACGGACGTAACGGGCACGATCGAGCTGCCTGCAGACAAGGAAATGGTGTTGCCTGGCGATAACGTGTCGATGAAGGTCAGCCTGATCGCGCCGATCGCCATGGAAGAAGGCCTGCGTTTCGCTATTCGAGAAGGCGGCCGTACCGTGGGCGCCGGCGTCGTCGCAAGCATCATCAAGTAATTAGCTGCTAGCACTCGACAGGGGCGATCTTGCCCCTGTTCAATTCGTTCTTTAGGAATTCCCATGAAAAACCAGAAAATCCGCATCCGCCTGAAGGCGTTCGACTACAAGCTGATCGACCAGTCGGCAGCCGAGATCGTCGAGACAGCCAAGCGCACGGGCGCGGTAGTGCGCGGTCAGGTACCTCTGCCCACACGTATCCGTCGTTACGACGTACTGCGTTCGCCGCACGTCAACAAGACGTCGCGCGACCAGTTCGAAATGCGTACGCACCAGCGTCTGATGGACATCGTGGACCCCACGGACAAGACCGTGGATGCACTGATGCGCCTGGACCTGCCCGCAGGTGTGGACGTCGAAATCGCATTGCAGTAAGCTGTTCCTTGAGCGCCCTGGGCGCAACAAGATAAACGCCATGCTCACGCATGGCGTTTTGCATTTGGGGTGCCCGCTTGCAAAACTCGCGCAAGCGGCCATTCACCAGCACGAGGGGCCGCTTCCATGAAAAGAGCACAGCTTTCTTTTGGTGTTTTGTTTATTGTCGCATGGCTGTTTTTGGGCGGCACGGCAGTGCAGGCCGCTACATGCAATGCGGGCACGCCTATCAAGCTGGCCGACCAGACCTGGGAAAGCGCCAACTTTACGACCCATGTCGTCAAGAACCTGCTTGAGGCCGGCTTCGGTTGCAAGACGGAAATCATCCCGGGCACCCCGGCGGCGACGGAGTCCGCCCTGGCCCAGGATGACGTGCAGATCATTGCCGAACAATGGTCGGGGCGGTCGCCCATCATCGCGAAAGCCATCGAGGCAGGAAAGGTCAGGGTCGTCGGCGACACGCTGGCGGGCGGCGCCGAGCAGGGCTGGTACGTGCCCGACTATGTCGTGCATGGCGACACCGCCCGGGGCATAGCCCCCATGGCGCCGGACCTGAAAAGCTGGCGCGACCTGCCGCGCTACAAATCATTGTTCCGGGATCCCGAAGTGCCTTTAAAGGGACGATTCCTGAACTGCCCGTCCGGATGGGTATGCGAGAAGACCAATAGCCGGCTGTTGCAGGTGCACGGCCTGGAAGACGATTACAACAACTTTCGCGCGGGCACGGGCGCAGCGCTGGATGCGGCCATCAGTTCGGCCTACGATCGCGGGCAGCCCATCCTGTTCTATTACTGGCAGCCCGCGGGACTGATGGCAAAGTACCGTTTCGCCAAGATCCAGCAAGATCCTTTCAACCAACAGTGCTGGGACACGATAGTCAGCGGCGAAGGCAAATTATGTTCGTCTGATTTCCTGGTGGCGCATCTGGGGGTTGCGGTATCCACGCCGTTTGCGCAGCGTAACCCCGACCTGATCGCATTCTTCGAACGCTTGCAGTTCCAGCCGGCGCTGCTGAATAAGATGATTCTGGAGATGACGGAATCCCACAGCAATGGTGCAGCCATGGCGTTGAAGTTTATGCGTGATCATCGCCAAGTCTGGCATGCGTGGCTGCCCGCAGAAGTTGCCGCCCGGGCTGACCAAGCATTGGGCTTCGCGCGGGAGACGGCGGCCAGTACCGCGGCCCAGCCCGACACTGCGCACAACAATGCCCCGACAGCCGAGAACCAAGCAGCGTCGGCGTCTGGCGCCGGGCAGGCGGGGACCGCCGCGCGGACGTCCACGGACCATGCTACGGAGCAAAGACCGGGCGCCGCCCTGCTGGGCACGGGAATATTTCCCGATTGGTCGGCGGCGGATTTCGTGAACCAGCGCTTGATGGCCATCGTCCAGGCCTATGGCGATACCTTCAGGACCTACAGCGATTTCATGCTGGTCGCCATCCTGCTGCCGGTAGAGAAGCTGATGGAGGCCATACCGCCTGTGCTGTTCATGGCGCTGGTTGCCGTCTTGTCCTGGCATGCAAGCCGCAAATGGCTGACAGCAATGCTCTATGTCATCTGCCTGTATGCCATCGGCGCAGTCGGCCTGTGGGACAAGCTGATGCAGACTTTTGCGCTGGTGCTGGTCTCGACCGTGATCGCCATCATCATCGGTGTGCCGGTCGGCATCGTGGCGGCAAGCAGCCGCCTGCTGCGACGCGTCCTGACCCCTATTCTGGATGTGATGCAGACATTGCCCAGCTTCGTGTACCTGATTCCCGTGCTGATGCTGTTCGGCCTGGGCAAGGTGCCCGCGCTGTTCGCGACGGTGGTCTACGCGGTCCCGCCGCTTATACGCCTGACCGTACTGGGCTTGCGCCACGTGGACCGCAATGTCATGGAGGCGGCCCAGTCCTTCGGTGTGACGCGGTGGCAGATGTTGACCAAAGTAACGTTGCCGCTGGCACGTCCCAGCATCATGGCCGGGATCAATCAGACCACCATGATGGCTCTGGCCATGGTCGTGGTGGCGTCCATGATCGGCGCACGCGGCTTGGGCGAAGATGTGCTCGCCGGCATCCAGACACTGGACGTAGGGCGCGGCTTGCAGGCTGGTATCGCCATCGTCATACTGGCCATCATCATAGATCGCAATACCCAGGCGTATGGCCGCACACGCAGGCGCAGGCGGGCCATGCTGCAAGAGGACGCACGATGATCACGACGACTCCCCATGCCGATACGGCGGCAAGCGACGCCTTGCGAACGAATGGCGTATCGGGCCGCCCGACTGGCGAGAACGGCGCCGTCGACGGCACCGTCAAAATACAGATACGCGGCGTCTACAAGGTATTCGGCCGCCGCCAGGACGACGCCCTGGCCCTGCTGCGGCAGGGCGCGGACAAGTCATCCGTGCAGATGGAGACCGGCACGAATGTGGGCCTGGCGGGCGTCGATGCGGACATTCCCACTGGTCAGGTGACCTGCATCATGGGCCTCTCCGGTTCCGGCAAATCCACGCTGGTGCGGCATTTGAATCGGCTGATCGATCCATCCGCCGGCGAAATACTGATAGACGGCGAGAACATCCTGGCCCTCAGCCTGCCGGAACTGCGCGAACTGCGTCGCCATAAGGTCAGCATGGTGTTCCAGAATTTCGGCCTGCTGCCGCATATCAATGTGCTGGACAATGTGGCCTTTGGCTTGAACGTGCGGGGCGAAAGTCGCCAGCAGGCCAGGCAGGTCGCCCGCCTTTGGCTAGATCGCGTGGGGCTGTCCGAGTACGAAAAAAACTATCCGGACGAGCTTTCCGGCGGCATGCGCCAGCGCGTGGGCCTGGCCCGCGCCCTGGCCATCGATGCCCAGATACTATTGATGGACGAAGCTTTTTCCGCTTTGGATCCACTGATCCGTTACGACATGCAGGACCAATTGCTGGCCTTGCAGCAACGGCTGCATAAAACCATAGTCTTCATTACCCACGATATCGAAGAGGCCTTGCGTCTCGGGCAGCACATCATCATCTTGCGGGACGGCAGGGTCGAGCAGGTTGGCACCCCCGACGATATCCGCGATCACCCGGTCAACCAGTATGTGGAGCGCTTCGTGGTCAGGCGCCTGTAGGGGCACTGCGTGTTTGCGTCGACGCGAAAGACAGCGCGCCGGAATACTGGCCTATGCGCCGGTCATTGCTTGTCAGCGTATCAGGCTGGAGTTCATCAGTGCGCCGCGCGCCATTTGGGCGATATCCCGAAACACACTGGTATCACCGATTAACGGGAACGAGGCGTAGATTGGCAAGGCCGGCACTGGCCGAGTGACTTTGAGCGCTTCGATGCTGCCATCATCCAGTTCACGCTGCAAAATAGCACGCGGCATAATGGCCACCGCGATGCCGGATACGACCAGCCGCAGCATCACGGCGAGCGAGTTGCAAGTGTTCAGATGCGGGGGAGAAACACGCGCGCTCGCGAACCAGGCCATGTTCAATGCATGCAATGACGACGGAGCGGGAACCGTCAGCAAGGGCATGCCGGCCAGGTCGGAGGGACTTAGTACAGTACCTGCCTCGACTGTTCCCTTTTTGCCCACCCAGCACATATCCGAGTCGCCCAACAGTACATCACCGACATGTGGATGCGTGCTGGGATCAGTAAGAATGGCGAAATCCAGACCGCCCGCGCCAAGGCGCGCCCGCAACGAGGCGCCTACGTCGATGGTGAGCTCGACCCGCAGTGCGGGATAGTGCTCATGCAGGCTTTCAAAAAA
>JAEWEH010000234.1 GCA_023389535.1 Pseudomonadota bacterium | reverse complement strand
CGGGGCAAGGAATTCGGCCATAATGCCCGTATTGCCTTCTCCAAGATCGGCGTCCTGATGGCTTCGGCCCATCGCACGCCGCAGGCGCTGCACCCCACCAATCTGCATGTCAACAAAGATCTCTACCCGCAGGACACGGTGCAGTCCAAGCTGCCTTCACCCGGCTGGCTCGAGAACTGGCTGGACAATCAGATCCGCTTCGACAACGAATGGGAAGGCAAGGTCAGCTCCCGCATCTTGCACAATATGTCTTTGCTGATGGACACCACCTTCAACACCGTGCAGGACCTGAATCGCTATCGCAAAGACCTCATCAAAGGCCTCACTCCCGCTTGATGCGCTGCGCCCGGAAAGAAAGCTGACCATGCCGGCACGATTCGAATCCAAGATACTGACGCGCAGCGAATGCGAGGCGGCGGTCCGCCGGGGTGCGCTGCCGCGTCCCTTGGTGTTCACCAACGGGGTGTTCGACATCCTGCACCGCGGCCATGTCAGTTACCTGGATGCAGCCGCCCAACTGGGGGCGACCCTTATCGTCGCGCTGAATACAGACCAATCCGTACGCCGCCTGGGCAAAGGCCCCGACCGGCCTTTAAACGCGCTGGACGACCGCGTGGCCCTGATTGCCGCATTGGAAAGCGTCAGTGTGGTGACCTGTTTCGACGAAGATACGCCGCAAGCCCTGATCGAGGCGCTGCGCCCGGACATCATCGTCAAGGGCGGCGACTACGATATGGAAACCTTGCCGGAGACCGCCAGTGTCAGAAGCTGGGGCGGCACCGCGGTGGCGATCCCTTTCGAGTTCCAGCGCTCGACGACGTCACTGCTGGGGAAGATTCGCGGTTGAACCGGGCCGCATTGCCGAGGGCTTGCCAGCCTGCTTGTGCAGCAGCTGATTGATGGCGATGATATCCCGGTCGGTCAAGATGCCGCTGCTGGCCTTCAGGCGCAAGCTGCTCATCAGGGTGTCATAGCGGGCGCTTGCCAGGCTGCGTTGCGTTTCGTACAGCTGTTGCTGGGCGTTGAGCACGTCGATGTTGATGCGCACACCCACCTCGTAGCCGGTTCGATTGGCTTGCAGCGACGCCAGGCTGGATTTCTCCGCGGCACGCAAGGCTTCGATCTGGGCCAGGCCGGATATGACGCCCGAAAAATACTGCTGGGTGGATTGCACGGCCTGGCGCTTGGCATTTTCCAATTCATAGCGCGCCTGTTGCAGGCGCGACGCCTGTTCGCGTACTATGGACGAAATTTCGCCGCCAGTGAACAGGGGAATGGACAACTGCACACCCACCGTGCTGTCCAGAGAGCGCGGACCATCATTCAAGCCATACAGGCCGCGATCGGACGCGGTACCCGTCTGGGCCTGCAAGTGCAGCTTGGGGTAGTGTTCGCTCTTGGCGATGTCCATCTGCTTTTCGATGATTTTGGCATTCAGCTGCGCCTGGGTCACTGCCAGGCTGGCGTCCGAAGACTGCGCCATCCAGTCCTCCAGCCGGTTGGGCTGCGGGGTGGGCAAGGCGGTGTCGGTCGCCAGTTCGGCCAAATCGCCGGGGCGCTCGTTGATCAGCCTGGCCAACTGGTCCTGGGCGATTTGCAGTGCATTTCTCGACTGCAGTTCGCTGGCATTGAGCAGATCCAGGCGCGCCTGTGCTTCGTAGGTGTCGGCGATGGTGGTGCTGCCCAGTTCGAAACCCTGGCGTGCGGCCTGCAGCTGGGTTTCTACCGCGGCCTTTTGCGCCAGCAAGGCGCGCAAAGTATCTTGTGCGGCCAGCACGTCGAAATATGCCTGCGACACCCGCAGGATCAGATCCTGATAGGCGCGTGCGCGCGTGATGTCGGCCAGGCTGGCGATATATTCGGCCCGCTTCAGTTCGCCCCAGGCGCTGATGTCGACCAGGGGCTGTGTCAGCGTAAGCGCCCACAACGCGCGGCGTGAAGTGACGCTGTCATTCAAACCGCGCACGCGCCTGGCATTTTCGACTTCGGCAACGGCGTCCGCGGTGATGAAAGGCAACAGGCGCGCCTTGGCCTGGGGCACTTTTTCCTGGTCCGCATCGCGCCCCGCTTTGCTGGCGGCGTAGATGGGATCGCGTTGTAGCGCGAGCTGCCAGGTTTGCAGCAGGTCCTGGCCATGGACGGGCAGGGCGCTGCTGGCCAGCAGCAGCGTCGATAACAGTTTGGCGCGCCAGCGGCCTGTTGGCATTTAGAACTTGAACTGCGTGGTGGTTGCGCCGCGCAAGGGCTTGATGACCGTGTCGAACAGCGCCACCGTTTCAAAGCTGGCTGCGCTGTTGCGCGTGATGCGATAGGCGGTCATGACGGGGTTGTGCCCGACAACGGCGACCAGGCGGCCCCCGACGCGCAACTGGTACTTCAAGGCATCCGGCACGGCGGGCACCGATCCGGTGAGCAGTATGGCGTCGTATTCCGTCGTGCCCCAGCCGGCGTGGGCGTCGCCCGTTTCAACGGTGACGTTGGCGACGTGGTTGCGTTCCAGGTTTTGCTGTGCAAAGGCGGCCAGGCGGCTGTCGACCTCGATGCTGGTGACTTGTTGCGCGAGCTTGGCGAGCAGGGCGGCCTGATAGCCCGAGCCTGTGCCGATTTCAAGGATGCAGTCGGTCGGCTTGAGCTGTAATTCCTGGGCGAGGCGGGCTTCGACTTTGGGCGTCAGCATGCTTTCGCGCGTATCGACCGCGTTGATGATCAGGGGCAATTCCACGTCGGAAAAGGCCAGACCTTGCATGGGCGCAGGAACGTAGCGCTCGCGTGGTACTTCGAAAAGCGCCTGCAGCACCCGTAGATCCAGCACATCCCAGGGGCGGATCTGCTGCTCGACCATATTGAATCGAGCCTGCTCGACTTCTGACAGGGCGGTAGCGTTCATAAATCAGGAATAGAAACAAAGAATAAGGACAAGGCCGAGACCGGGCACAGGAATGCGCCACTCGGCCAAACTCGCCTACTATAGCGTATTTACTTTCATTTTGTTGCCGCCCACCAGCCATGGAAATGATGCACCGGCCCGTGGCCGCTGCCCACGTCCAATTCGCCCGAACGCGCTATGGCCTTGAGCAGATAATCCTTGGCCCGTTCAGCGGCCTGCGGCACGCTGTCCGACTGGGGCAGCAGCGCCGCCAGGGCAGCCGACAGCGTGCAGCCTGTGCCATGGGTGTTGCGGGTTTCGATGCGGCGCCCCGGTAATTCGATCAGCCGGTCGCCGTCGTGCAGCACATCTATGGTGTCGTTGCCGGGCAAGTGGCCCCCTTTCAGGAATACCCAGCGCTCGCCGCTATCGTTCAGCAGCCGGCGCAGCTTTTCGGCGACGCGGCGCATTTCTTTCAGAGTATCCACGGGGGCGCTGCCCAGCAGCACGCCGGCCTCCGGCAGATTTGGCGTCAGCATGGTGGCGACCGGCAAAAGGCGCTCGCGCAGTTCATGGACCGCCGATTTTTCCAGCAGATGGTCGCCGCTCTTGGCCACCATGACCGGGTCCAGCACGATGTGGGCGGGCTTCCAGTGCTCCAGGCGTTCCGCCACGACGCGTGTCACGGCTTGCTGGCCGAGCATGCCTATTTTGACGGCGTCTATGCGCACGTCCGCAAACAGGGTGTCGATCTGCGCCGCCACGAATTCGGGCGGCACCGGGCATATCCCGGTCACGGCCTGGGTGTTTTGCGCCGTCAGGGCTGCGATCACGGCCGTCGCGTAGGCGCCCAGCGCGCTCATGGCCTTGACGTCGGCCAGGACACCTGCGCCGCCGGATGGATCCACGCCCGCGATGCTTAATGTGTTGGGAATCATGCTTTCTCTGTATTTAATCTGTGTTCCGCTGCCGGTGTTGCAGACATACCGGCTTGGCGGAAGCCGAAAGAATAATCCATTTGCGCCCTGCATGGCCACCGGTTCCCTCGTGCAGAAGACGGTCCACTGGCTTGGGCGGCCGGTTGCAACCCCCGAATCCGTGATCACCGGCCAGGCAGCCAGCCATCAGCGGGCCTGGTCCAGATAGCGGCATAGTGCTTCGGTTGCGTCCACCAGCCGCGGTCCAGGACGGAACAAGGCGTCGGGGTCAATGCCGTATACCCTGCCGGCGGTTGCCGCCGGCAGGCGCAAGGTAGACCAGCGGCTGCGAATTTCCTTCAGTTCGGCGGGTTCGGCACTGGGTCCGATAATGACTTGGGGATTCTCCAGCAGGACGCTTTCTGGGTTGACGCGAGCGGCTGGCATAGGCAGGCCGGCATAGATATTGACCCCGCCGCAGGCGGCCAGCGCATCGTTCAACAAAGGATCGCGTCCTATCGTAAAAAGGGGCGCGGATCCGATTTCGATGAACACCGGTACCGGAGCCCGTCCTGCATAGTGCTGCCGCAGGTCGGCGATGCGCCGGCCCAAAGCCTGCGCAGCCGCCTGCGCTGGCCCTTGGGTGCCGAACAATCGGCCGTAGCGGGCAATTTCAGCGGGAATGTCATCCAGCTTCAGCGGCTGGGAATACAGCAGCGCGATGCCCAGGCGATGCAGTGCGGGGGTCAGCGCCCGCACACTGCCGGTGGGCAGCCAGGCGATCACAGCTTGCGGCCGGAGTGCAACCGTTTGCTCCACACTGATGCTGACGCCGTCGCCTATCCGGGGAATGGCGCGGGCGGCGGGCGGATAGTCGCTGCTATCGACCGTGCCGACGATGCGATCGCCCGCCCCAGCGGCAAAGATCAGCTCGGTAATATGGGGCGCCAGGGTCACGACGCGCCGGAG
>JAEWEH010000233.1 GCA_023389535.1 Pseudomonadota bacterium | reverse complement strand
AGTGGCCTTGCCCATCGGACCCTGCCAAGGGTTGAACTCGGCGTACTCTCCGCGCATGGTAATGAGGGAAAAGAAAGGAAAGTCGGCCGCTTGCAGCAGGGAGAACATATTGACGCAATTGCCCACGCCACTGCTTTGCATGAGCAGCACCGCGCGTTGCCCGCCTAGCCACGCACCACACGCTGCTGCCACACCTTCTTCTTCGGTTGTCAGCACGATGTCTTCGATGTCGGGGTCCGCGATGGCGCGCTGAATGACGTGGGAATGGCCTGCATCGGGAACATAGACTATTTGTCGGGTCCCTCCCTCTTTCAAGACTTTAAAGATGGCTTCCTGCCATATTGGTACGTCCGCTTTGGCCGCAGGCGATAAGGTAGCTGGTGACATAGTGAATGCTTGCCTCGTGAAGAAACAGAAACGCAAAAGGGAGATAGTCGGAACTAATCTTTTGGTATTCTATATTTAGATAGACTCTTTACTGAAATAGAAAATAATGATGAAACAATCACATTTCTTGATCGAGGCGCAAAGATGGACTTTCGGCAGTTGAAGGCATTCCTTACGGTGGCCGAAACAGGTAATGTGACGCGCGCCGCAGAGCTCTTGAATATTGTGCAACCCGCGGTATCACGACAGATACGCTTACTCGAAGAAGACGTCGGAACCAGTTTGTTTGACCGCGGACGACACGGCATGACGCTTACAGAAGCGGGTAAGGCACTCGTAGAGTATGGGCGCCGCGTAATGCTTGAATTGGAACGAGCGCGCATGGAGCTAAAAAGCTCCGAAGCCGAGATTAGCGGTGTGGTCACAATAGGTCTGCTGCCTAGTACGAGCGAGATTCTGTCAAGCGCCATTGTCTCGGCTGTAGCTCATCACTATCCTGGCATTCGTATGCGAATCGCCATGGGATACGCTGGAACGCTCATGCATTGGTTGGAAACCGGAGAAGTCGACGCTGCATTACTCTACGGCGCTGAACGTTCCACCGAGATTCAAACAACTCCACTTGTCGATGAGCCGCTTTGGGTAATAGGTCCGAAGGACGCCAAACTACACCGAAGTGAACCAATGCCCCTGGCTGACCTGGCGGGGCGCAAGCTGATCTTGCCTAGCGCGCACCACGGTATCCGCATTCTGGTGGAGCATGCTTGCAGAGGCGCAGGCATATCGCTGGACCTATCAGTGGAAACCAATGCCTTGAGCGTTCAACGCAGCCTTGTCTTAGGTGGACACGGCCTTACAGTTTTACCGCCCATTGCCGTCGCGGATGACCTCGCACAAGGCAGGCTGTCAGGCACTCCTATTTCAGATCCCGACATTACGCGCACCATTGTTCTCGGCCTTCCTGCGAATCGCTCCACAGGAAGGCATATCCGCAGCGTTCTGCAAATCCTTACTGATGAAATGCACCTGGCTATAGAAAAAGGAATATGGATGGAAGGGAGATGGCTCGCCGATTAGACCCTTACTGCTTCAGTTTTTCCGCCAAGGGCCGGAGTGCTTCGGTGTCCTTTTTGAGCTGAGTGGCCCATTCATCACCTGGCTTGAAGGACAGCACTGGAGCATCGGCTGTGGCGGCGGCGAGGAATTCGGGATCTTTGAGAATATCCTGGAACAACCCCTCCAGGCGCTTCGCGATCTCGGGTGACAAATCCTTAGGTGCGGCAAAGCCACGCTCGGAAGCGATCGACACATCGATGCTTTCTTCACGTGCGGTGGGCACGGCAGGAAAGCGCTCCGACCGGCTTTGCGATAGCTGCGCAACGGCCATAAAGGGAGAATCAGCGTTTGCGGCATCGGGAACTTCTCCGGTCGTGAGCAAAGCGTAGCTCATATGGCCGCCTATCAATGTCGATCGCGCGTCGGAACCGCCCTTGAAGGGAATGGCACTGGCCTCGAATTCCGCAAGCTGCTCCATCTGCATCAGCCCGATGTGTCCGACCGTGCCGTCTCCGGAATGCCCGAACGATAGCGATTCCGGATTTTTCTTCAATGCCTCAACAATCTCTGGCAGGCTCTTAGGCACGTCGCTGTCGCGCTTGGCGTAAATCACAATGGGATCTGCGACCACGCGCGCGATGAGACGTAAATCCTCCGGTTTATAGTGCGTAGGTTTGTACAAGGGCAAAAAGTTGAAGCCGGGTACGTTGACCATGCCTATGGTATAGCCGTCCGGAGCGGCTCTGGCTATATCCGCAAATGCAATCGTGCCGCCGGCACCAGGCTTATTGACGACAATAAACTTGGCATCCGGCAGGCGCTTTTCAGCAAAACGGGCAATCAGACGAGCCATCACGTCAGTGCCGCCACCAGGCGAGAAGCCTACGATCAGTTCAATCGGCTTATCATTGGGCCATGCCGCTTGCGCGACAGATGCGCCGGCCATCAGGGTAGCGGCGAGCATGGTCCGCACCAGTAAACGCTTCATTGTCGATGTCTCCTACATTATTTATATTCGGCCAAGTTCAGCCGGCTTCCGCAAAACTGGGGCGGTAGGCTGATTCGTATCACCTCCCGGATCAAGTCATCGTAGGGTCGATAAGTGGATACGTAAAATAGATAAAAATGATGGTTCGATCACAATCCGTGATGGACGGCACTCTGGGAAATTGGCGATACTGAGCCGAGCGGTAAGTGAATTTCGTGGGTAGGACTGCGGCATCGAACGTCCTGTGCCATAGTGTTCGAAACACATACGGAGTGCAAAACGGCTCATCTACATCACCCGTCCTTGGGGCGAGAAACGCGCACTGGCGTGGGGTGCTGATCAGTGTCTGCAAGCGCAGCTTGGCATCAATGAATTTCAACCTAGAGGTTCAACCGCTAGATGTCGTGAGAGTGCCGCATCTGGCGACGTTCTATGCGCCGGCCAAGCCAGCCGCCGCTGCCGTCGATCGCTCCACGTCGGACTAATGGCGCGGCAGGAGGGGCTCGAACCCCCGACCCCGGGCTTAGAAGGCCCGTGCTCTATCCAGCTGAGCTACTGCCGCCAAGGCTGTCGCCAATGACCGCGCATTTTACCGCGTCATATCGGAAAGCGGAAAACATTGCCATGGTATGGACTTAGCGTCTGTTTACATTAGGTAGCGCATGTGCCGGCGGCGAGTGTTACAGTTTCCCCGTTCAAAAATAACCATCACTCCCCATGCCACGTTCATACCCGCATCTCAAACCCCTTGTCGCAGCCACTGTACTGCTCGTCTCGGCGTTCGCGGCCGGCACGGCCAACGCAGGCATCAGCTACAAGCTGGTGCAGTCCCATGCCTCGGCCGGCGAAACCGTCAATATCAGCGGCGTCCTGTACAACGACACGGACACGGCCATGAGCTGGACTACACCGAAAACACTGGTGTTGCAGTGGCGCGGTCGCGATGGCCGCAGCGTACGCAGCCTGGCTTACCTTGATGGTGTTCCCGATGCCGTCAATGTGCCGGTCAATAACTTCATCAAGTTGTCCTGGAAGGCGGTTGTCCCCAGCAATGTCGAGGGTTTGCAGGCCGTGAATATAGAAGGCGAATCGACACTGATGGCGCTGGACACCAGCAAGACGGAACAAGGCCTGATTGCGGGCAGGCCGGCGGTGGGTCCTGTGGTCGATGCGGGGGCGGCGGCGGACACCGGGCAGCGCGACCCCGCGCTGCCCGCGAATGTCGTGGCAGCGGCTGGTGCATCGGCCAACGCCGGGCCGCCGGTGCAGCCCAACGGCGCACAAGCGACCAGCTTGGCATCGTCGTCGGCATTCGAGAATTTCCGCAGCGCGGTCTCGTCCTACGAGCCCATCTATTTTGATGTGGGCAACAAGGGCGGCAGCAATGCGCGCTTCCAGGTCAGTTTCAAGTACCGATTGTTCACGCCCAAGGACCCGCAAAATCCGGATTTCGTCGACCATATCTACTTGGGCTATACACAAACAGCGCTGTGGGACCTGCATTCGGATTCGCATCCTTTTGTCGATACCTCGTTCAAGCCCAGCATTTTCTGGCGCAAGGATGCGCTGTGGCAGTCGCCTGAAAAGAATTGGTATGTCGGGCTGGCGACTGGGGTCGAGCATGAGTCGAACGGCAAAAGCGGCCCGGATTCCCGGTCCCTCAATTTTGCCTATGTGCAACCTGAACTGAATTATCGTTTCGATGGCGGCAGCACGCTGACGTTCGCACCCCGCGTGAAGGGCTATTTCAGCGTACACAATAATCCTGACTACGCTGACTACGCTGGCCATGTGGATTGGAAGCTGCGCTGGGCGCAAGACAATGGGCTGGTGCTGTCCGGCATGTACCGCCATGGCAAGGGCGGGCGCGATGCCACCCAACTTGAAGCCGCCTGGCCGCTGCGCCGGACTTTCCTCAATATGAACGGCTACCTGCACGTTCAGTATTTCAAGGGCTATGGGGAAACCTTGCTAGGCTATAACCACAAAAGCGACGGGCAGGTACGCTTGGGGATTGCCCTGGTGCCTTGAACACGGGCCATCCCCTTGCCGGGCAGGGCTGATGTCTCAGGTCGCCCGGCCAAAGCCCCTGGGCCCGGCCTAGCGCTTGCGCGCCATGTTGCCCGCGGCAGCGGCTTCATCACTATCGCAGGCATGGATAAGGAATTGCCGGAAGATGCCGGATAAGCCGGCAGGCTCTTTGTCTTTGGGCCACAGCAAGCCCACATCCATGGGGGCGATGGGGTCGGATATCGGCACGGCGACGATCTTCTTGCCTTCCAGGGACCATGGCCGATACACCAGGTCAGACAGGATGGAGACGCCGAAACCGTAGGCCACCAAGCCGCGCAGCGCTTCTAGCGAACTGGTGCGCATCGCCACTTTCAGCTGGATGTCCGTCCCCGCCCAATGACGGGTCGCCGCGGTATCGGCATCGTCGACCGTCAGCAGGATATAGGGGTTGTCGGCAATGTCCCGCAAAGTCACCGTGGCATTCCGCGCCAAGGGATGGCCGGCGCCGGCCCATAGACGGCGGCGCGAACGTACCAGCAGTCGTTGCCCATAGCGCGTTTCGCTGTCGATGTTGGACGACAGCCCTACTCCCAGGTCGATGCTGCCTTCTTTCAACGCGGCTTCCAGCGTGGCCCGGTCCATATCTACCAGGTCGATTTCCACTTGCGGGTAGCTGCGCTTGAAACGGCTGAGCAAGTCAGGCAGGAAATAGCCCAGCACCGTATAGGTGGCGGCCAGCCGTATCGTGCCCTGCGCGGTTTGCGGCAGCAGGCTGGCGTGGCGCATGGCATCATTGACGGCATCCATCACGTGCCTGGCATGGTGAAAGAAGACCTGACCCTCTGGCGTCAGCGCCACGCCATGCGGCAGCCGGTCAAACAGTCTGGCGTTCAATTGCGTTTCCAGGCTTTGCACTGCACTGGTGATGGCCGATTGCGATACATGCTCGGCAATGGCTGCGGTAGAAAACTGGCCGGAGGTCGCCGCGGCAATAAAGTAACGGAATTGCCGCAGGGTGACTTCGCTCTTCATCTGATTTTTTTATACCTGGTAGCGGAAAATTTGATTTTACGATATCGCGGGCAGCTCCTACACTAAGGCTGTTTTGTCAGATCATGTACTGAATAAGACATCACGCACTACAGACAAGCCATGGCCAAAAGCCGGAAAGAAAACCTTGCAGGAGACAATCGGCAATGAATGCTCCCCTTGATCAGGCGGTGCTTGCAGCGCTCGCCAAGGCATCACTCGACGATAAATACACCTTGGAGAAAGGCCGCGCCTACATGAGCGGCACGCAGGCGCTGGTGCGCCTGCCCATGTTGCAAAAAGCGCGGGACAAGCACGCCGGTTTGAATACCGCCGGCTTCATCTCGGGCTACCGCGGCTCACCGCTGGGCGCACTGGACCAGGCCTTGTGGAAAGCCAGGCAGCATCTGACGGATAACGATATTGTCTTTCAGCCCGGCCTGAATGAAGACTTGGCCGCCACGGCCGTCTGGGGCACGCAGCAAGTCACACTGTATCCGGACGCCACCCGCGACGGGGTGTTCGGCATGTGGTACGGCAAGGGCCCAGGCGTGGAC
>JAEWEH010000216.1 GCA_023389535.1 Pseudomonadota bacterium | reverse complement strand
CGCGCGGCTCAGGAACTTGCTGCCACGCGCGAGCGCATTGCGGTGGAAGTCACCCGGCAATATCAGGCGGTGACCACAGGAGCGCAGCGCATCGAGGCGCTGGTGCTGGCCGTGCAGTCCAGTGCGGAAGCCCTCAAGGCCACCGAGATGGGCCATCGTCTGGGCACGCGTACGATACTCGACGTGCTGGATGCCGAAGACCAGTCCTTCCGTTCCCAATTGGACCTGACACAGGCCCGGCTGCAATACGCGATGGCGCGCCTGAGCCTGGCGGCTGTAGTGGGGCGCCTGGATGCTTCGGTCATCGAAATGATCGACGCTGCCTATTTCGGGCCGGAAAAAGTGTTGTTGCGGTAGGGCGATCCGGCGTCAGTGGGCCCCGATTGGGCGCGAAGCCGAGTATCATCATCCTGATGTCTGGCCACGTGCCGGGGTATGTTCAGCCGCTGATGCCGGGCGTCGAACTTTCGACGGAAGGAGTACGTGATGGCCATCACCAATTCAGCATCGGGAACAAACGTGCAGGAAATCGCCGCAGGCATTTTTCGCATCAACACACCCGTCAGTATCGCCGGCGGCTTTTCGTTCAATCAGTATCTGATCGTGGACGATCAGCCTTTGCTTTTTCATACCGGGCCGCGCAAGCTGTTCCCGTTGGTGCGCGAAGCCGTCGAGCATCTGATTCCGGCGCAACGCCTGCGTTTTGTTGCATTGTCGCATTTCGAGGCGGACGAATGCGGTTCGCTGAACGATTGGCTGGCGGTTGCGCCGCAAGCGGTGCCCGTCTGCAGCCAAATCGCGGCGATGGTCTCCATCGACGACGTCGCGGACCGGCCCGGGCGTGCCTTGGCCGACGGCGAATCACTCGCGCTGGGCCAGCATACGGTCAAATGGCTAGATGCGCCGCACTTGCCGCACGGATGGGAAACCGGTTACCTGATGGAATTGAAAACGGACACCCTATTCTGCGGCGATTTATTCACGCAAGGCGGCAGTGGCGCAGTGGCGCTGACCGAAAGCGATATTCTCGAGTCCAGCGAAGCATTCCGGACGCCTTTGGACTACTTTTCGCATTCCACCAACACCACGGCACTGATGGAAAAACTGGCCGCAGAAAACCCGTCGACACTTGCCTGCATGCACGGCAGCGCCTGGGCGGGAAAAGGCGGGGACCTGTTGCGCGCGCTGGGAGACCGGCTGACAAGGCATTAGTCGGCCGGATCGTGCGCTCGCAAGGCTATGCCTTGCCCTGGATACTGTTGTGTCTGCCGCTATGTATCGCATTCTCGCCGACCTCGTGTTGCTGATCCACGCCGCTTTTGTGCTCTTTGGTGTGCTTGGCGGGCTGCTCGTCATCTGGCGGCCGCGCATTGCGCCCTGGCATCTTGCTGCATTGGCCTGGGGATCCGTCGTGATCGGGTTCGGATGGATATGCCCGCTGACTCCGCTGGAAAACATGCTGCGGCCGCTCGCCGGGCAGGAGGGTTATCGCGGCGGGTTTATTGATCACTATGTAGCGATGCTGATCTACCCGCCGGGGCTTACGCGCGATATCCAGGTCTTGCTTGCGGTGGCGCTCATTATTGGCAATGCAATTGTCTATGGGTGGGTGTTGCGCCGCCGGCGTCGAAACAAAGCTTAGTGCGCTTCAGGGTTTGCGCGTGCTACGGCGTTGAACCGCGCTTCGGCCTCCCGGAAACGCGCTTTGGAGGCCTCGAAGCTCCAGGGGCCTTCAGTCAGTGTTTCATGATCCCATTGATGCCTTGCCTTGGCAGGGTGGAAGAAGTCGCCGCCATATACGTGTATGGCGCAGGTCATTTTGCCGATCGGGTTCAATACTGAATGGATGGTGTCCTGGCCCAGTGACGCGATATCGCCGACACCGAGAGACCGCGCGCTGGCAGCTTCTATGCCGGCCGGCGACCTGCGCCAGAATACGTTGTCCTCGCGGCCCGCATAGATGCCCACCACCGAGTACATCTGGTGGTCATGCGGCATAAGGCTCATGCAGGGCGCCCAGACGAACTTGATGATGGTGAGGTCCGGAGCAATGTGTAGCGGAGTGACGCCCGCATGTTCCGGTTCTCCGAATCCGGACATCACCCCGGCGGGATCAGAAACGGCTTGCGCCACGATTTCGCGTATGGCGTTCTGCCCTTCGGGCGCCGCATGGATACAGTCGTCGATGAAACGTTGTTGGTCGAACATGATATGTCCCCCCGTAATTTCCGGCTTCAGGAGCCGGCGCCATCTGCACCATGGATCAATATAATCGCGCTGACACAGGATTGACAACAGGCGGGATTGGGCCGGCTGGAAGGGGCGCCGGGTCCTGGACGCTAGCCGCGCCAGCTGCGCACGCGGCCGGTGTCCACATGCACGAAATTGCTGCCGGGGTAATAGCCCACGCCGCCCGCCTTGAGCGCCAGGGCCGCATCCCGCAGTTCGTCCAGGGGTACGCCGGGAAGGCGCAAATCCACCGCCTTGCCTTCCATGTGCAAACTGTGCCGGGCAACGCCCCCCCCGCGCGTGATGCGCAGCCGTTCGTTCGTCTTTGGCGATCGATATCCCGAAATGATCTCGTAGGGTGTATGCACTTTCAAGGTGGTGCGCAGGACGTGCATGATGTCGTAGAGGCCGGCATCCATATTGCCGATCCGCCCCGAATAATGGTCGCGCAAGAAGTGATTAAGATCGGTCAGCGCCTTGGGAACATATTCGGCCCCGATGGCATAGATCAGCTGAATGGTTTCGCGGGTATGGGTATGGTCCATCGCCAGATTCCTGGTCGAGGACGCGGTCTGATAGGTGGCTCGGGCCACTGTGGGCATGGCGCCCAGGACAGCCATGCCCGATGCGGCCGACAGAAAGCGCCGACGCGCGGCGCTGCGGGGAGTTGTCATTGGCAATATCGATTAATGTTGCGGCGAACGGCCGCCCTGGAACCAGGCGTGTCCGCAAAGGCCTGATATACGGCGCCAGGCACGCTGGCGCAGTTATTCAACGGGCCCGACCGACATCCTGCAGCGCCTGCTCCAGGCGCGCATCCTGCTGATAGATGTCGGGAAAAAAGTACACTTTACCACCATTCTTCACAACAGCTGTGCTGTAAGCAATCAATACGGGTATGGGGTGATCGAGCTTGATGCTGCGAGATTTACCCCCCTTCATCGCTTCGTCGATTCGCGCTTCGGTCCATTCAGGCTGATCATGCAGCACGAAGCGGGCAAGCTCCACAGGGGACTCGATGCGTATGCAGCCATGACTGAAATCGCGGCGCGTGCGTGAAAACAGTTCCGGCGCAGGGGTATGGTGCAGATAGATATTCTGGTCGTTCGGGAAGATGAACTTGATATCGCCCAGTGCGTTGCGCGGGCCCGGGCGCTGGCGTATCCGCCATTCGCCGCGCTGGACCGCCTCGATGGCTGGGCTGCTCAAGCCGCGTTGGACCTTGCCGTCGCGCGTGACAAATTCGAACCCTTGTTGGGTGAAATACCCTGGGTCGCGCCGCAGCCTGGGCAGTGTTTCGCTGCGTGCAATCGAACGGGGTACGTTCCAGTACGGGCTGAATTCGATGGAACGCATGTCTTCCAGAAAAATAGGCGTGCGCGTATCCAGCGCACGCCCGACGATGA
>JAEWEH010000168.1 GCA_023389535.1 Pseudomonadota bacterium | reverse complement strand
GGCTGTGATGCTGTCGGCCTGGACTGGACGGCCAGCTTGGCGCAAGCGCGCAAGCGCACAAATGACAGCGTCGCTTTGCAGGGCAACCTGGATCCTATGGCGCTATTTGGCACCGAGGCTGCTGTTCGCGCGCAGGCACGCCGGGTCATTAACGATTACGGTACGGTCGGCAAGGGCGGCCATGTCTTTAATCTAGGACACGGGATCTCGCGCTACACGCCTCCGGCCGCCGTGGCTGCGCTGGTCGACGAAGTGCATTCCTATAGCCGCACACAGCATTAATCACGCGCTGGGGCAATGGGTAAAACCCTTATTTTTACAAATCAGCCTGCGGGTTGTGCACAGATCTTAGCTGCTTTGCACCATTTTCGCGCTCGCTGGCCCCGGCCGGCTGTATGGTTATAAGCCCATGTTTTTATTGAAAAAAATGGGTTGTCATTGTACGGTCGATTAAGGCGATGCGGATGTTTACGGTAGTTTCGGCAACTTATTGTTGGAATTTTCCCCAAAGTTATCCACAGGCTCTTATCTCGACTCGCCGAAATTCAGTGTGGGCAGGGCATTTAGGGTATTAACCGAGAATCTACTTGAAGTATTGATGTCCCATTCTGATCCCGCCGAACCTCCAAATACAGCAAGTTTTGGGCCTGCCGCCGAAGCTGATTGCTGGGTGCGCGTCGCGCTGGACGTTCCTCTGCGCGGCCTGTTCGATTATCGCTGGCACACCAGGGTGCAGCCGGGCACGCGGGTCATCGTGCCCTTCGGGAGACGAAAACTTGTCGGGGTAGTGGTTGACATGCCGGCCGAGCCATCGATAGCGCCGGAATTGATCAAGCCTATAGACCAGGTATTGGATGACACCGCCCCCTTGTCCGGGGATTGGCTAAGGTTGGCCTCTTTCGCAGCGAACTATTATCAGCGGCCTTTAGGCGAAGTCATGTTGCCTGCGTTGCCGGCGGCATTACGCAAGGTATCGGCTTATCAGGGTAAACGTTCCGCCGGCGGCCCGGTACAACGCATGCGGCGGCGTGCCGGTAAATCGGTCGCGGCTCCGATACGGGCGGATGCGCCGCCACAACTCAATAGCGAACAGGCGCACGCCGTTGAGGCGATCGGCAAGTTGCAGGGACACAAGACGGTATTGCTTTACGGCGTTACGGGCAGCGGTAAAACGGAAGTCTATTTGCATGTTGCACAGGCGGCGCTGGCACGAGGAAAGCAGGTGTTGTTTCTTGTGCCGGAAATCAACCTGACGCCTCAATTCGAGCAATCGCTGCGCGCACGGCTCGCCGGTTTGGCAGCGGAGTCGCTCGCGGTCATGCATAGCGGGCTGGCAGATGGTGAACGACTGCAGGCCTGGCTGCGCATGCAATCGGGCGAAGCCCGGGTCTTGTTGGGCACCCGGCTTTCCATCCTGGCGCCAATTCCCGAACTGGGCCTGATCATCGTCGATGAAGAGCACGACACGTCTTATAAGCAACAAGACGGACTGCGCTATTCCGCCCGCGATCTGGCCGTGTGGCGCGGTAGCGACCTTGGCATTCCGGTGGTGCTCGGTTCGGCCACGCCCTCGCTGGAAAGCTGGAATCATGCCGAAAAAGGCCATTATTTACGGCTTACCTTGGGTCAGCGTGCGCGGGGCGTCGCCTTGCCCGAAGTGCGTCTGGTGGATACGCGCCGCCTGGCCTTGCAGCAGGGCTTTTCACCCCAGTTGCTCGATGCCTTGTCCGTCAAGCTGCAACAGGGCCAGCAGTCCCTCATTTTCTTGAACCGCCGCGGTTATGCGCCGGTGCTGAACTGTGCCTCTTGCGCCTGGGTCAGCCAATGCCCGCGCTGCACGGCGTATACCGTGCTGCACCGCAGGGCGGGGCGGGGGAATTATTTGCAGTGCCATCATTGCGGCTATCAGGCGCGCGTGCCGCAGGCCTGCCCTGACTGTGGGGATCAGGACCTGAAACCCATGGGGCGGGGGACCCAGAGGGTGGAAGAGCACCTGGCCGAACTCTTTCCCCAGGCTCGGATTGCGCGCATCGATGCGGACAGCACTCGGCTCAAGGGCAGTGCAGCGGCCTTGTTCGATCGCGTACACGCTGGGGAAGTGGATATCCTCGTGGGCACTCAAATGGTCGCCAAAGGACATGACTTCGCGAACCTTGGACTGGTCGGAGTCTTGAACGCCGATGCCATGCTGTTCGCACAGGATTTCCGGGCGCCGGAACGGCTGTTCGCCCAATTGATGCAGGTGGCGGGACGTGCGGGTCGTCATGTGCAGGGCGGGGAGGTCATCATCCAGACCGATTATCCGGACCAGCCGGTCTATCAGGCGCTGCTGCGGCACGATTACTTGGGTTTTGCGCGGTACGGCTTGGCCGAGCGCCAGGCCATCGGCTTGCCGCCCCATGCGTATCAGGCCCTGCTGATGGCCGAGGCCACCGAACTGAAGGTAGCGCTGGATTTTCTCGAGCGTGCCCGCAAGCTGCCCGAGCAGCAGGTGCAAGCCTACCCGACGGCCGCAGCCGTGACGCTTTACGATCCGGTGCCCTTGCGCGTGGTCCGGGTGGCCAATATAGAGCGGGCGCAGTTACTGGTCGAGAGCGCCCATCGAAAGGCCTTGCAGGCGTTCCTCTCGGAATGGTCCGCCGCAGTGGCGGACCTCGCGCGTGAAGCGCGCGTGCGTTGCAGCCTTGAAGTGGATCCGCTGGAAATCTAGACGAGCGCCATTGTGAATCATCGCGGCTATACCGTTGCGCCCGACTTGAACGCCATGCAGCGCCAGGCAGTGCTGTACCTGGACGGTCCTTGCCTGGTGCTGGCCGGGGCAGGCAGTGGCAAGACGCGCGTCATCACGCAGAAGATCGCCTATTTGCTACGCGAGTGCGGTTATTCCGCCCGGCAGGTCGTGGCACTGACCTTCACCAACAAAGCTGCCCGGGAAATGAACGAGCGCGTGAAACAGTTGGTGGACGCCAAGCTTGCCAAGGGCTTGACGGTCAGTACTTTCCATTCGCTCGGGCTGCGTTTCCTGCGCGAGGAAGCGGCGCATGCCGGCCTGAAAACCGGCTTCTCCATACTGGATTCCAACGACGCACTGGCCATCATCCAGGAACTTCTGGCCACCACCGATAAAGCGCGGCTGCGGGCGGTGCAGCAGAATATTTCGCTGTGGAAGAACGCCCTGATGGACCCGGATGCCGCCGACCGCAGTGCGGCAACCCCCAGCGAAATAGAAGCGGCGAAGGTCTACCGCAGTTATAGCGCTACCCTGGCGGCCTACCAGGCGGTGGACTTCGACGACCTTATCCGGCTGCCCGCCATGCTGCTGGAGCAAAATGCCGAGATCAGGCAGCGCTGGCAGGGCCGCGTGCACTATTTGCTGGTGGATGAATACCAGGACACCAATGTGTGCCAATACCGCCTGGTGCAGTGGCTGGTGGGGCAACGCGCCATGTTCACCGCCGTCGGTGATGA
>JAEWEH010000160.1 GCA_023389535.1 Pseudomonadota bacterium | reverse complement strand
GGCTTATAGCGCCTCGAAGGCGGCCGTGCGGGCTTATTGCGAAAGCTTGCGTGTGGAACTCAGTGGCACAGGTGTAAAGGTCGTGACCCTGGCGCCGGGTTTCATTCAAACTCCCATGACGGCGCAGAACCCCTACAAGATGCCTTTCCTGATGCACGTCGACCAGTTCGCGGAGAAAGCAGCGGGCGCTATCGAGCGCGGTGTGTCCTACCGGGTCTATCCATGGCAGATGGCGTGGGTGGCCAAGTTGTTGCGCATCGTTCCGGATGGCGTCTACGATCACTTTTCAGCGAAAAGCAAGCGTAAGCCCAGGTTGCCCCGCTAGAGGGCAGCTGCAGGGGGCCGGGGCGACGCCGTGTCATGGCAGGCTGGCAAGCTTCAGTCCGGTCTTGCCCTCCATCGTCTTTAGAAGGGATAGGCGCAATCGAATAGGCGTTGGTTCTGGCTTACAAGACGTCGTCCAGCGCTTCCGCCGCAAGATGGTCAGTCAGACCCCAGTCGAGCAGACTCCATTGGCGCGAGCCATCGATGGAAAAGCGATTGATGCTGGTATTCAAGATAGGCGCCGGCCGGGGGACGGCGAAATCCAGGCCGCTGGCCTTGCGCCAGGCGATGTCGATGACGCCGCCATGCGAAAACACCAGCACATTGCGGCCGGGATGGCGTTGCGCCAGCGCTTCGAATGCGCGGGCTACGCGCTGCGCAAAAACAAGCAGGCTTTCCCCCTGCTCGATGGCCAGTTCCGGATCGCGCAAATCGATGCGCGGGGTGCTCTGCGCCATGCTGGCCCAGTCGCGGCCTTCATGGATGCCGTAGCTGCGCTCGCGCAAGCCCGCATCGCGTTCTATGGGCAGCCCGAAGTGGGCGGCAGCGGCCTGGGCGGTGTCATAGGCGCGACACAGGTCGCTGCTGACGATATGGTCCACCTGCGCGTCGAATGACGGCGAACGCAGATACCGTTCCAGGTGCCGGGCCTGCTGCATGCCGACCGCGCTCAGCGGGATGTCCCGCCAGCCTTGCAGGCGTCTGTCGGCATTCCATTGGGTTTCCCCGTGGCGTATCAGCCAGAAGTGTGTCGTGTTCATCTGTACGGTTGTGCTGCGGCCCAAGGGCGGCAGTCGGTCAATGTCCAAGGGGAATTCTAATCTATTCCAACCGCCCGCCCGGCCGGCATGGCGGCGGGGCAGCGGCTAGGCCGGCGCAGCAGTGTGTTACGCGCGACATCGAGCGACATCGATCATGCCGCCGCATGGAGCACAGACAGTTGCGGCCATCGCCCCGGCAACCTTACACTCTCGCCTGCTACAAAATATCGACTTCAAATAAATAGGCAGAATCCTTCATGTCCAACCCTTATTTCCCACGCTGGCGCAAAGTGCAGGGCGGCTCCGGCCTGGTCGTGCAACCCGACGAATGCATGTCCTGGCCGCAGAACATCGCCATGGGCGCGCAGCACGTCGTGGCCATGTTCGGCTCGACGATATTGGCGCCCTTGTTGATGGGCTTCGATGCCAATGTCGCCATCCTGATGTCGGGCATCGGCACCTTGATCTTCTTCCTGTTCGTAGGCGGGCGCGTACCCAGCTACCTGGGTTCCAGCTTCGCCTTCATCGGCGGCGTCATCGCGGTCACCGGCTATGCCGGCGCGGGGCCGAATGCCAATATCGGTGTCGCTTTGGGCGCCATCATCGCTTGTGGCCTGGTGTATACGCTGATCGGGCTGCTGGTCTGGTGGATGAACGCCAGGTCCGGCGGCGGGGCGGATTGGATCAATACGTGGATGCCGCCCGTCGTCACCGGCGCCATCGTCGCCGTGATAGGGCTGAATTTGGCGCCCATCGCCGCCAAGGGCGCCATGGGGGGCTCGACTTTCGAAGCGCTGATGGCCTTGATGACCGTGCTTTGCGTGGGCGGGATTGCGGTGTATACCCGCGGCGCGACGCAGCGCTTGCTCATTCTTGTCGGGTTGCTGCTCGCCTGCGTGATCTATGCGGCGCTGACCAATGGTCTGGGGCTGGGCAAGCCCATGGATTTCAGCGCTGTGGGCAGCGCCCCGTGGTTCGGGCTGCCCCACTTCGCCGCCCCTGTTTTCGAACTGCATGCGATCAGCGTGATCGTGCCAGTCGCCATCATCCTGGTGGCGGAAAACCTGGGCCACATCAAAGCGGTCAGCGCCATGACGGGCCGCAACCTGGACGTCTACCTGGGTCGCGCCTTCGTGGGCGACGGTGTGGCGACCATGGTTTCGGGCGCAGTGGGCGGCACGGGGGTGACCACCTACGCGGAAAATATCGGTGTCATGACAGTGACCCGCATTTATTCCACCCTGGTTTTCATCATCGCGGCCGTCATCGCGATATTGCTGGGTTTCTCACCCAAATTCGGCGCCTTGATCCAGACCATACCCGGCCCTGTGCTGGGTGGCATGTCGGTCGTGGTGTTCGGCCTTATTGCGGTCGCCGGGGCGCGCATCTGGGTGGTGAACCAGGTGGATTTCAGCGACAACCGCAACCTCATCGTGGCGGCCGTTACCTTGGTGCTCGGAGCGGGCAATTTCTCGCTCCAATTGGGAGCCTTCAAGCTGGACGGCATCGGCACAGCGACATTCGGCGCCATCATTCTGTATGCGCTGCTGCGCATGGGTTCGGCCAAGGACGCGCGCCATCCGTGATCGCGGAGGCGCTTGCGGCCCGACGGGGCTAGGTCGTTTGGCCTTGGCCATCCAAGGCTTGCAATTTTCGCGAACTTTGCCGACAATACACCCATACCCCGGTTGCAACCCAGGCCGGGGTTTTATTTTGAGCTAGGCTTAATTGTTGTTAAAGCTATAAGAATCCAACAGTTCCTTTAGTTCACCCTATCGGGGCAGCGGCATCTGCCCAACGCACCTTTTACGCAATAGGCGCTCCATGCAAGGAGCGTCTTTTTACTTTTTAATCAGGAATACCAATGTCTGCGATACCGTTGACAGCACGCGGCGCTGAGCGCTTGCAAGAAGAACTACACCGCTTGAAGACCGTTGAAAGGCCTACAGTCATCAATGCCATCGCCGAAGCGCGTGCGCAGGGCGACTTGTCCGAAAATGCGGAATACGATGCCGCCCGTGAAAGGCAGGCCTTTGTCGAAGGCCGCATCAAGGAACTGGAAGGCACTTTGTCGAATGCGCAGATTATCGATCCGGCATCGCTGGATGTCGACGGGAAGGCTGTTTTCGGCGCCACCGTCGAAATCGAAGACCTGGCTTCGGGCGAGCGCCTGAAGTATCAAATCGTGGGCGATGTCGAGGCCGACATCCGTTCGAATCTGATTTCCGTATCCAGCCCCGTGGCGCGCGCCCTGATCGGCAAGGGCGAAGGCGACGTGGTCGAAGTCCAGGCGCCGGCCGGCCTGCGCGAATTCGAAGTACTGAACGTCAGTTATCAGTAAACGCAGCCCTTCGTGGCTGCAGAGTGCGGGCCGGTAAGGTTCATCCGTCGCAAACAGCAGCCCACCCACAGAAAAGCCCATCCATCAGCGTTGGGCTTTATAATTCTCGCCTTCCGAAGGGCGTCCATCCCATCCAACGACTATTCGGCCCAACGACCGCCGGGCAGGATCAGCGTTTGCCGCGCAGGCCGCGACGCGCACCGGCACGTAGTGTCAGTGAACTGCCGGCACGCCGGGGGATGCCATGGGCCGGCCTTTCGGGCGCAGCGGCGCCCGCGCGCCGGCCGGCGGGGACCGGTTTGGCGGTTTTTTCGGCAGTGCGCTTGGCTTTTTCAGTGCGTCGGTTGCGGCTTATGCCTTCGGCTGCCTGCTTTTTGGGTGTGTAGGGTTCCGATGGTTTACGCACTGCGCGTGTCGCGTTCGCGGCTTCGGCCTTGGCAAGCTCGGCCGCAGGGTCGGGGCGGTAAATGATCAGCGTTTTGCCCAAGTGGTGGACCAGCGCGCAAGACAGCGTGTCGCAGATGGTTTCCAGCATGGCATTGCGCGCGTCGCGTTCTTCCCCTGCGACGCGTACCTTGATCAGGTGGTGCGCATTCAGGTTAAGGTCGATTTCCTTCAGGACGGCGTCAGACAAGCCGCGGTCACCGATCAGCACCACGGGACGCAAAGAGTGGGCGGCAGCGCGTAAAGCGCTGCGCTCTTGGGATGTAATATCTAATTTAGCCATATTGAGATTGTACGGGAATGGCCAAGAAAAAATTCTCGAAAGAGTGGGTGCAGCAGCATATTAACGACCCCTACGTCAAAATGGCGCAACAGAAGGGGTACCGGGCTCGCGCAGCGTTCAAGCTGACGGAAATACTGGATACCGAAAAGCTGTTGCGGCAGGGTGACGTGGTGGTTGATTTGGGCGCCGCCCCGGGCAGCTGGTCGCAGGTCGCCCGCGAGCGCATGGTGGGCGCCGGTGGCGTCTTGAAAGGCCGTATCATCGCGCTCGATATATTGCCCATGGAGCCCATCGCGGGGGTGGAGTTCATCCAGGGCGACTTTCGCGAAGACGACGTCCTGGAGCAGCTGAAAAATCTATTGGGCGACGCGCGGGTGGATCTTGTGATTTCCGATATGGCCCCCAACTTGTCAGGTGTAGGCTCTGCGGATTCAGCTAGAATTCAGCATGTGTGTGATTTGGCGCTCGATTTTGCGACTCAGCATCTGAAGCCGGAAGGCGCGTTGATCGTGAAGGCTTTTCACGGCAGCGGATTTTCCCAGATCGTGGAATCTTTCAAGCGGCATTTCCAGCGTGTGGTCGAACGCAAGCCCAAAGCCTCTCGCGATAGGTC
>JAEWEH010000016.1 GCA_023389535.1 Pseudomonadota bacterium | reverse complement strand
TCCGACAGAAGTCAGCGCATATCGCGACATCCCGCCGCAACGCCTGCTTGCCGAGATAGCCGACTGGCTGCCCGATCCAGATACAGCGCGTAAAGTCCTGCGAGACAACCCGGAAAAACTCTACCGGTTTTGAAGCTGCGGCGCCCTGGCCGGAGCGTAAGGATCCCGCGCACCGGCCGATCGGAGGCCTTGTCGGCGCCCGCGCCGCCCGCTATGATCAACCTGCATAGGCGCGGGTAACGCTTATATTCCCTCTCACCTTCCCTTCCTGTAGTTCCCGCTATATCGCGCCTTTCTTCCTATCGACCCGAAAATCTCACCGGAGCGGTAAATGAAAAATTCAGCGGACAGCGACGTACTGCCATCCAGCAAAATTGGTCCCCAGCAGCTGCAAGAGCTGGAAGCCAGCTTCCTCCAGACCGAACAGCAAGATCCCTCCTCTCCTTACTATCGCGGCTCCAATCCGGCCGCCCCCTCTCAGGGCATGCCACAACGCAGGCGCTTCATGCTGGGCGCAATGGCAGTTTTAGGCAGCGCCGGTGAGCATCGCGCGGCCGCCGCCGCAGCCCCGCCTGGCTCCATAGAGCGAACCGTCCCACCCGACGCCACGAAAGTCCAGGGGGTGGGTGTGGCAGTGGACGATGGCGGCTACGGCCGTCGCTCGCAGTTCGAAACGGAAGTACGAACCCGGTACGCCACTAAAACCACCGAATCATCGTGGAGCTTCACGCCCCTGCAAAACAGCATGGGCCTGATCACGCCGTCCGGGCTGCACTACGAGCGCCATCATGGGGGCATCGCCACCATCGACCCCTCCACGCATGAGCTGTATGTACATGGCATGGTCAAGCAGGCGAAGAAGTTCTCGATGGCCGACTTGAAGCGCTACCCGATGCTGTCCCGGATCATGTTCATGGAATGCTCCGGCAACGGCTTGACGGAATGGTCCAAGCCCACGCTAAAGACCGTCCAAGGCACCCATGGGCTGACGTCCACGTCCGAGTGGGTCGGCGTTCCGCTATCGACCATCCTGGACGAAGTCGGCCTGCGCCCCGGGGCAAAATGGCTGCTGGCCGAAGGCGGCGATGCGGCCGTCATGACACGCAGCATACCGATAGAGAAAGCCATGAAGGATTGCCTGCTGGCCTATGGCCAGAATGGCGAGGCGATCCGGCCCGAGCAAGGCTACCCGCTGCGCCTCTTCGTACCGGGCTACGAAGGCAACATGTCCATCAAGTGGCTGCGCCGCCTGGAAATTTCGGATACGCCTTTCATGACACGCGAGGAGACCTCGAAATATACGGACCTGATGCCTGACGGCACCGCCTTGCAGTTTTCCTTCCTGATGGAAGCCAAGTCCGTGATCACCTATCCATCAGGCGAAATGCTGTTGCAGAAACCAGGCTTCTATGAAATATCCGGGCTCGCCTGGTCCGGACGCGGCACGATAAAGCGCGTCGAAGTGTCCGTAGATGGCGGAAAGAACTGGCGCGATGCAACCTTGCACGGGCCCGTACTGCCCATCTGCCATACGCGCTTCACCCTGCCCTGGGAATGGGACGGCAAGGAAGCGATACTGCAAAGCCGATGTACCGACGATACGGGCTATGTACAGCCAACCATCAAGAAGCTCGTGGACGAACGCGGCTTGTCGTCGGTCTATCACCTTAACGGCATCCAAAGCTGGAAAGTCGCCGCAAGCGGGGAGGTGTCAAATGTACATCACTACTAACAGGATGCTTATCGCGACTGCCTTGGCCCTGGCTTGCTCGGGGCCGGCAGCAGCGCAAACAGCCAATTCGCCAAACGCCACGCCTGCGCCGCAAGCACACCCGACGTACGGCTTCGGGACCAACATCACTGACGACGACCTCAAACAGTTCGTATCGCCCTTGCCCGACGGACGCGGCTTGCCGGCCGGGTCCGGCACCGTGATGCAAGGCCAGAAAGTCTATACGCAGCAATGCCTGGCCTGCCATGGCGTCAATCTGGAAGGCGGCATCGGCGACCGGCTTGCCGGCGGACGAGGCACGCTGGCCAAAAGCGACAAGGGTCCACCGATCAAGACCGTGGAAAGCTACTGGCCGTATGCCACGACGCTGTTCGATTACATCAAGCGCGCCATGCCGTTCACCAGCCCCAACAGCATGTCCAACGATGATGTCTACGCCGTCACTGCATATATATTATCCAAGGCGGACATCATTCCCGCTGATGCTACGCTGGATCAGGAATCACTGCCCAAAGTCGTGATGCCCAATCACGATGGGTTCAAGCCGGCGGATCGTTAGGTTAGGGCTCGGCAAGGGCGGCGATCTTTCCATGTTCGCCGCCTTTGCTGATCGCTGCATTTTCTTTTCTACCGATGGCTTTGCCTTCCGCCCGCAAAGGTAAGAAAGTGCGCACTCTGCAATGAGCTGACCACAACACCGCACTTCCTTTAGGACAAATTGCTGAATATCAGTGGCGACTTTTCGCTTCAAGTCGCCTGATTATGGCGTTGACCGCCGTGATGTGCTCTGCCGATGCGGGTGCAATGGCTTGCAACGCTGCTGCAAGGTCGGTAAGGCTGGTCTGCTCCGCATTACGAAGCAGGCGCTTGGACATGCGTATGGCATTTTGGCGGACCGTCACCCGCACAAATTGCCTTCCCCTTGCCATTAATGATCAGAGCGCGCATCCGGATCATGATCAGCCTGTCGAACATGTTCGGCCAACTCGATAAACAGGCGTGTGGCAGCGCCCGGCCTACCAGAGACAGCGTCCCCCCGAGCCGCCTCGAAAAGTGTTGCGTGAGAGTGCCAAAACTGGCTACTACAACGCCCACTCGAGTTAGCCAAAACAAAATGATCTAGGTCAAAATGAAATTTTTCGGCTAACGCTTATGCCGCTTTTATATCTTTTTTGGATCAGTTTATAGATACCTAATAGATAACCCTGCTGTAGACCTACCTGTTTATCATAATGAAATTATGGTTGACGCAGTGAAATTGGTGCCATAATATTTTGATCCAGTCTGCATGACGCAGGGCACCCGTACCCAGCAGGCTTTGTATCCCGACCAAAAAACACCGCCGCAACACGGCGCACTGAAGGAGACTTGTCATGGCTACCGATCGCAGAACTTTCCTGACCGCTAGTGCGGCGCTACTAGGGTCCACATTGCTTCCTACAAAAGCAGGCGCCCAAGGAACAGCGCAGGGCTACCCGTCAAAGCCAATTACCATTGTTGTACCTTTTGGTGCGGGAACTACAACGGATCAGGTAGGCCGCTTCCTTAGCCAACATCTCACTAACGAGACCAAGCAGCCGGTTATCATCGATAACAAGGCAGGCGCCAGCGGATCGATCGGTATCCAGTTCGCCGTTCGTCAGCCTGCGGATGGCTATACCTTCATGCTTGGCACGAACACCACGCACGCCGCCAACCTCAGCCTGTTCAAGGAGCTGCCCTACGACCCGGTGAACGACTGCGTACCAATCAGCAATCTGATCATCGGCGGCGTCGTCCTGGTCGTAAGGGCCGACCACCCGGCGAAGAACGTACAGGACTTGGTGGGCATGATGAAAAAGAACCCGGGAAAGCTCACCTTTGGCTATGGAAACTCTTCTTCGCGCGCAGGCGGTGAAGTGATGCGCGAGAAAGCCAAAGTAGACATACTGCCTGTTCCATACAAAACACTGCCAAACGCGCTAACCGACCTCGTGGGCGGCCAAATCGATATGGTCTTCGGCGATGCTCCTGGCGTGATGCCCCTCGTTCATGCCGGCAAGCTTAAGGCACTTGGCGTTTCCACCAAGCAGCGAGTTGTGCACTACAGCGACATTCCCACCATTGCGGAACAAGGCGTGGAAGATTACGAGGTAAGCGGCTGGATTGCAGCTTTTGGAATCAAAGGCACTCCTCCTGAAATCATTGCCCGGCTCAATCAAATAATCGTGCCAGCCATGCAGACCCCCGAAGCACAACAGCAATTCGGCACCCAAGGCTGGACCCCGGTGCCCGGCACACCTCAGGAACTCAAGGAGTTCCAGCTTTCCGAGATCCAACGATGGGCTGATATCGTCAAGGCGGCCGGAATCCAGCCCACGTAGAATCATTGCATGAGGTCGGTGGAAAAAACGGAGGATACTCGGTGACCCATGAATCAGTGGTGCCTGATTGGGCGCAGGCTGCGCGCGCAATGCGGGCCATATCCCGGCATGTCGACGCGGATGGCAGCAAAGTGCATTATCTCTGCTGGGGTGATCCCCGTCTGCCACCTTTAGTGCTAGTACATGGCAATGCCGCCCATGCTGAATGGTGGCGCTTCATCGCGCCGCTGTTAACCAAGGATTATTACGTTCTGGCCCTCGACTTGGGCGGCATGGGCGACAGCGCCCATAACGGTCGCTATAGTCGCGAGCATTACGCTGATCAGATCATGGCGGTCGCGGCCGCAGCAGCCCCCGGTCGCAAGCCATTCATTGCGGGGCACAGCATGGGGGGCTTCGTAACCATCCTGGCGGGGGCCGCATACGGCGACCGTATTGCCGGCATCATTGTCATTGATTCGCCGATCGATCCTCCCGGCCACGGGAAGGCGCCCCCGACCGTACGCCATAAATCGCAAGCCGAGATCTACAAGGACCTTGCAACCGCGCTAACGCGCTTTCGTCTTGTGCCGCAGCAGCCAGTACGCTGTCAGTTCTACCTGGATCATATTGCACGGCACTCATTGACTGAAACGGAAGGTGGCTGGCGCTGGAAATTCGATTCTGCAGCAGTGAATCATCCGCGGCCCACGGCATACGCGGAGTTGCTACTCGAGATGCGCTGCCCCGCAGCATTGATGATCGGAGAATGCAGCGCACGTATCGATGACAACGTGCGCGCTTATATGCTGCATACCCTTGGCCTACGCATGCCAGTTATAGAACTTGCCAACAGCCGCCATCACGTCATGCTGGATGAGCCGCTAGCGTTGGTGAGCGCACTGCGCACACAACTATCAAATTGGCGGGCTCATCCGAAGCCATGCGGCAAAAGCTGAAAGAACGACCCGGCCCCCATGGCGGCGCTGCGTCGGCACATAGCTGATTCTTAACAGAGGAACAACATGAAAGACATCCTGCGGCTTGGAGCCGGCTCGGGCTTTTGGGGCGACGCTTTGGATCCCGGCATGGAATTACTGGAGCGGGGCCAGCTCGATTATCTATGTTTCGACTTTTTGGCGGAACTCACCATGGCTCTGCTGCAGCGTCAGAAGATGAAGGACCCGAAAGCAGGCTACATCCCGGATGCAGTGCAGTATATGAACGCCATGCTGCCTAAAGCGCTGGATCGCGGGACGCGTCTGATTTCCAATGGGGGTGGCGTCAACATTCGCGCCGCTGCAGAACGAATTGCGGAAAGCGCAAGGTCCGGAGGCTTACGGGGCGCGCGCATAGGGTTGGTCGAAGGCGACGAGCTCCTGGATAAGATCGATCTGCTCCAGGCTCGCGGCGTACCAATGGCAAACATGGACACCGGCGATGAAAACTTCGCCGCAATACGCGATCGGGTCGTCTCGGCCAACGTCTATACCGACAGCACAGGGATTGTCGAGGCTCTCGAAGGCAACGCGGATGTGGTGATCACGGGTCGCGTATCGGACAACGCGTTGTATGTCGGCCCCATGGTGCATGAATTCGGATGGAAGCGCGATACGGCTCATACGGATCTGCTCGCGGCAGCAGTGACGATAGGCCATATCGTCGAGTGCGCTGCCGGTTGCACTGGAGGCATGTCTTCCCGTTTTGCCGAGATGCCGCGCATGGGGCAGGTCGGGTTCCCGATCGTAGAGTGCCGTCCGGATGGTACTGCCGATATCACCAAGTTGCCCAATAGCGGCGGCCGGGTCGATCTGTTTACGGTCAAAGAGCATCTCGTCTACGAAATCGCAGACCCTAGGTCGTACTTGATGCCCGATGCGGTGGCCGACTTTACATCACTGCGACTGGAAGAAATTGACGTCGATCGTGTGCGAGTCTCTAATATCAAGGGCAAGCCGGCACCGGATCTTGTCAAACTGGTGGTTGGCTACCAAGATGGATGGATCGGCGAAACGACGGCTTTCTTTCCATGGCCCAATGCTTATGATCGCGCGATCAAAGCGCGCGAGACTATGCTGGAGCGGTTCGAGCGGATGGGCCTGGTTGCGGACCAGATTCATTTCGATCTGGTAGGTTTGGGCATGCTGCACGGCCCGGCTGCGCCCTCCCCCGATCCGGCGCTCGCAAATCAAATGTGCGAAGTCGGCCTGCGTTGCGCGGTGCGCACCCGCACGCGGGAAGAAGCCGACAAAGTGAGGCGTGCCGGCACCCACTTATGGATTATGGGCCCAGGCGGCACCTCTTTTGGCACGCCAATGAAGCCGCGACCGATCGTCGCCCTATGGCCCACGTTGATCCCGCGCGAATTTGTTCAGCAACGCACTGAAATCCTGATTGCCTGAGGAACCCTAGATATGATTCGACAACTTCATGAAATCGCTTACGTACGCTCGGGAGACAAGGGCGATGTGTGTTCCGCCGGCCTACTGGCAAAGACGCCCGCGGATTACCCGCTGTTGCTTGCCAGTGTGACGCCGGAAGCCGTAGCGGCTCTGTACGGCGAATGGGTTCAGGGACCGGTCCATTGTTATCCGATGGACAATATCGAGGCAGTGATGGTGGTCATGCAGCGGGCCCTGGGCGGGGGTGCCACCAAGACTTTACGCCTGGATCAGACGGGTAAATCATTAGGGCACGCGCTGCTGCGTCTTAGCGTCGTGGAGTGAGTG
>JAEWEH010000459.1 GCA_023389535.1 Pseudomonadota bacterium | reverse complement strand
CCCCTGTTCGCAGCGGCTATAGTCCCACGGCACCCAATGTGGCGCCCCATCCGGCATAAGAGCTAAGTGGCGCCCAAAAGCCGCGCTTTTCGATGCTTGCCGCCGGCGCCATACGGGCAATAATTCACGCACTGTTACCTTAGTCTCGCCGCATGTACACCTTGCTTCCTGATTGCCTGACCCCCGGATCGAGCGCCAATCGCCCCAACCCTAGGGGCCGCCAATGAGCCAGATGGCCCAACTGGCGTCGCGCTTTCCCATCCTGCAGAAAGTCGCGGCCTGGCCCAAGCCGGTACAGCTGGGCGCCGCAGCCGGCGTGGTTGCGCTGATTGTCGTCCTGATGCTGTGGGCGCGCACGCCCGATTACCGCCCGCTTTTTACCAACCTGGAAGACCGGGATGGCGGCGCCATTGTGGCGGCATTGACGCAGATGAATGTGCCCTACAAGCTGTCGGACTCGGGTAACGCCATCCTGGTGCCCAGCGACAAGGTGCACGAGGCCCGTCTGCAACTGGCCCAGCAAGGCCTGCCGCGCAGTGGCGAGGCCGGTTTTGAATTGATGGACCAGACGCGCTTTGGCGCCAGCCAGTTCACGGAGCAAATCAATTACCAGCGCGCCCTGGAAGGCGAACTGGTCAGCTCGATACAAGGTCTGCACGCCGTACAACAGGCTCGCGTGCATCTGGCGATCCCGCGCGAATCCTTGTTCGTGCGCGACCGTCAGCCGCCAACGGCGTCGGTGTTGCTGACGCTCTACCCCGGGCGCAGCTTGAGCGAATCGCAAGTGGCGGCCATTACCTGGCTGGTGTCGTCCAGCGTGCCCCACCTGACATCGGACAAGGTCTCGGTGGTAGACCAGAACGGCCGCCTGCTGACGGCGCCCAGCGGAGAAGCCGGGGCCGACGGCACCCGCCGCCACCTGGTCGACGACATCGAGCAACGCACCGTACAGCGCATACTGACCTTGCTGAATCCGCTGGTCGGGCCGGGCAATGTCCGCGCCCAGGTCAGTGCCGATGTCGATTTTGCCCAGCGCGAACAAACGTCGGAAGTCTACCGCCCCAATCGCAAGCCCGGCGAAGCCGCGGTGCGCAGCGAACAGACCAGTTCATCGGTGCAGAACAATGTGCTGCCGCCCGAAGGCGTGCCGGGCGCGTTGACGAATCAGCCGCCCTTGAATGCGACTGCGCCCATTGTTACCACCCCTGCCAATCAGAACCCGGCCGCGGGCAATGCACCCAATCAGGGCAACCCGGCGCAAGGCGCTACGGCGCAGAACAACCTGAGCACCACGCAGGCCGGCCCGAATGCCACAGCGGCGGCGCCGAGCAATTCACGCAGCGACGCAACCATCAACTACGAGGTCGATCGCACCATCAGCCATGTCAAGGATCCGCTGGGCACATTGCGGCGCCTGTCCGTCGCCGTCGTCGTGAACTACCGCGACAACGACGGTACGCCCGAAGCACTGCCGCCGGCCGACATGGAAAAGCTGAATGAACTGGTGAAGCAGGCCATGGGGTATTCGGCCGAACGCGGCGACACGCTAAGCGTGGTCAATAGCCAGTTCAGCACCGATCACGCAGTTAAGGTACCCGTTTGGGAAAACCCGGTTTATCTCGATTACGGCATGCGCCTGATCCAGTATCTGCTGATCGCCCTGGCGGCCTACATTTTGTGGCGCAGCATCATCAAACCCATGTTGGCGGACAACGCCGAAGCCAAGCTCAAGCGCGAAGAAGAAGCGCAAGAGCAGGAAAAGAATCGCGAGCAACTGGCCGCGGCGGAAAAGCTGGCCTCGGAAATGAACCGCTACGAAGAGAACTTGAACACGGCTCGCTCCATGGCCGAAAAAGACCCGCGCGCGGTCGCCATGGTCCTGCGTTCCTGGATGGAAAAGAAAGATGGCAATCGTTGATACCGATCTGGACCGCTGCGCGATCCTGGTGATGTCGCTGGGCGAAGACGCTGCGGCGGAAGTGTTCAAATATCTGTCCGCCCGCGAGGTGCAGCTGATCGGCGGGGCGATGGCCAATCTGAAGCAGATCACCCGTGGCGACGTGGACAAGGTGCTGGAAGACTTTCGCCAGGAAGCGGATCAGTTCCTGGCCGTCACCCTGGGCTCGGACGAATACATACGTTCGGTGTTGACCAAGGCGTTGGGCACTGATCGCGCCGCGGGGCTGATCGAGGACATCCTGGAGGCCGGCGATGGCGGCAACGGCATCGATGCGCTGAACTGGCTGGACCCCAACAGCGTAGCCGAACTGATTTGCGACGAACATCCCCAGATCATCGCCACCATATTGGTGCACCTGGAACGCGACCGCGCTTCCGCCGTGCTGGCGCTGCTTAACGAACGGTTGCGCAACGATGTCATGCTGCGCATTGCGACCTTCGGTGGCGTGCAGCCGGCGGCCTTGCACGAACTGACCGATGTGCTGAACAACATGCTTTCGGGCCAGGGCGCCAAGCGCAGCAAGATGGGCGGGGTGCGCACCGCCGCGGAAATCCTGAACTTCATGAGCTCCGCCGAGGAAGACGCGGTGGTCGCCAGCCTGCGCGAACTCGACGCCGACCTGGCGCAACGCATTGTGGACGAAATGTTCGTCTTCGATAACCTGGCGGATATCGAAGACACGGCCATCCAGCTCATCCTGAAGGAAATCGACACCACCTCGCTGACCGTCGCGCTAAAGGGCGCGCCCGAGGAACTGCGCGAAAAGTTCTTCAAGAATATGTCGAATCGTGCGGCCGAGATGCTGCGCGACGACCTGGAAGCGCAAGGGCCGGTACGCATGTCCAAGGTGGAAGAAGAACAGAAAAATATCCTGCAGGTCGCGCGCAAGCTGGCCGAGGCGGGGCAATTCTCGCTGGGCGGCCTGGGCAAAGACGAATATGTCTGAAAGAAAGGCCATTCTTTATCGTGAGGCCCAGGATTGGCAGCGCTGGGAAATGAGCTCGTTCGATGCGCCCGTTCCTGCCAGCAAGCCGGCGGCCGCGCCAGCCGCGCCCGATCCCGCCATACTGCGCAAGGAAATCCAGCGCCTGCGGGATGCCGCGCAGGCCAGCGGCCATGCCGAAGGCTATGCAGCCGGCCACGAACAGGGCCTGCGCGAAGGTCGGGAAACCGGCATGGCGTCCGGCCGCGAGGAAGGCTACGACGCGGGCATGGCGGCAGGCCTGGCTTCCGGGCAAGAGCAAGCCCGGCACGAGGCGGAGCAATTGCGCGCCATGGCGCAAGCCTGCGCGCAGTCTATCGCCTCGCTGGAAGCCGACATGGGCCAGGCCTTGATCAGCCTGTCCATCCGCATCGCCGAACAAGTCTTGCGCAGTACGCTGGATGCCCACCCGGAAAAAATCCTGGACCTGCTGCGCGACGTGCTGCAAGTGGAAAGTGGCGATGATGCCGTACTGACCTTGCGTATCCATCCCGCCGATCTGGAACTGGCGCGCCGCTATGTGCAGGAAGAAGCCGGTACGCGCCGTTGCCGCCTGATGCCGGATCCGGCCATCGACCGCGGCGGATGCATTGCGGAAACCGCTTTGGGCAGCATAGACGCAACCTTGCAGACGCGCTGGAAGCGGGTGACGTCCGCACTGGGGCATCATGCCCCGGCGACTGAGGCGCATTGACCATGGGCGCGCCGGAACTGCTTTCCACCCCCGCCGCCCGCTGGCGCGCCCAGCTTGAGGCCGGCGCACGGCGCGTCGCGGCCACCGAGTCCTGGCACGCGAGCGGCCGCATCACCCGCGCCACCGGCCTGGTGCTGGAAGCCACCGGCTTGCGCCTGGCCGTGGGCGCGGCCTGCCGGATAGAAATATCGCCGGGCCAGAACCATTGGGCGGAAGCGGAGGTCGTGGGCTTTCATGGCCATACCTTGTACTTGATGCCGCAAAGCGATATTTCGGGCTTGCCGCCAGGTGCGCGCGTCGTGCCGATCGAACCCTCGGTACAGAGCCGGATTCCGCTGCCTTTGCATGCCGACCAAGACACCGGCCTGCCCCCCGTCCTGTCGCGCCACCTGCCGGTGGGCGATGCCCTGCTGGGGCGGGTACTGGATGGCGCAGGCCGCCCGCTGGATGGACGCCCGCTGGAAGGCGTCGAATCCGCACGGCTGGCCGCGCCGGTCATCAACCCTTTGGCGCGCGCACCCATCGACACCGTGCTGGACGTCGGCGTGCGCGCCATCAACGGCTTGCTGACGGTGGGACGCGGTCAGCGCATGGGCTTGTTCGCCGGCTCCGGCGTGGGCAAGAGCGTGCTGCTGGGCATGATGGCCCGCTACACGCAGGCCGACGTGATCGTCGTCGGCCTGATCGGCGAGCGCGGGCGCGAAGTCAAGGAATTCATCGAACACAACCTGGGCCCGGAAGGACTGATGCGTTCCGTTGTGGTGGCGGCGCCCGCTGACGTTTCGCCCTTGCTGCGCCTGCAAGGCGCAGTCTATGCGACCAAGCTGGCGGAGCATTTTCGCGATCAAGGCAAGCATGTGCTGCTGATCATGGATTCCTTGACCCGCTATGCCATGGCCCAACGCGAAATCGCCCTGGCCATCGGTGAACCACCGGCCACCAAAGGCTATCCGCCTTCAGTGTTCGCCAAGCTGCCTGCCTTGGTCGAGCGGGCCGGCAACGGCGCCCCGCTCGGCAACCGGCCTGCGGGATCCATTACCGCTTTCTATACCGTACTGACCGAGGGCGACGACCAGCAAGATCCCATCGCGGATTCCGCGCGCGCGATCCTGGATGGCCACGTGGTGCTGTCGCGCAGCCTGGCTGAATCGGGGCACTATCCCGCCATCGATATCGAAGCCTCGATCTCGCGCGTGATGTCCGCCGTTGTCCCGCCCGAGCAGTTCACGATGGTGCATCAGTTCAAGAAAATGCTGTCGCGTTACCAACGCAACCGCGACCTGATTGCGGTGGGGGCTTATACACACGGCAATGATCCGCAAATCGATGAAGCCATAGAGAAGTACCCGTGGCTGGAAGCCTATTTGCAGCAAGGCATAGAAACACGTATCGATTATCGAACCGCAGCAAGCGACCTGGCCGCCGTGCTGGGCCGAGGCGCCGCCCCGGGCCAATATTCGCAATCCAATGGAATGAATCATGGCTAAAGACTCGTCTTCCTCTTTGCCGATCTTGATCGACCTGGCCAAAGACAATGCAGATAAAGCCAGCAAGGTCTTGCAGCAGCTGACCGCCGAACGCAACAACGCCGAATCGCAACTGTCGGCGCTGCAGGTTTACCGCCAGGACTATGCGGAACGATTGCAGAAGGCCACCGAATCCGGGCTGTCAGCGTCGAACTACCACAACTTTAGGCAGTTTATCGCCACTTTGGACGAGGCCATTTCGCAGCAGAATAAGATCGTGGCGCAGATCAACGGCAAACTCGAAGATGGGCGCCAGCACTGGTATGCGGAAAAACGGCGCCTCAATTCGTACGAAGCGCTGCAAACCCGCCAGACGCGGCAGCGCCTGGCACGGGAAAACCGGGCCGAACAGTTGGCAGCGGACGAAATGTCGGCTGCGATGTATCGCCGTTTGCGGCCCGCACACTGAGCTTGTCCGATCAACCAAAAGGCCCAGAGCTTGCAATGAATACACCCACGATATCCGCCGTTCTGCCCTCTACCGTGCACTCAGGCCGCGCTCATGGCGGTCATGCGGACGCGACTTTTTCCAGTGTGTTGCGCCGACAGCATGCCGCCGAGCCCCGCGCCGGGGGCGCTGCGTCCGCCCGTCCGGGCGCGGCCCACCCGGAAAAAGCGCAAGGCGAAGTGCAGACCCCGGCTGATTCGGCACACGGTGCGTCGGCTTCCGGCAAGCAAGCCACGGGTAAAGAAGCCGCAAGCCAAACGACTGACGCCGATACGGATAATTCCGCAGATGTCGCTGCAACGGGCCTGAACCTGCCCCAGATCGCATTGACTATCGCTGCTGAAGTGGCGGCGGTACAAGACACCGCCGCGCAGGGCGCGGCCGCGGCCGGCGATTCGGCGGCGGCTGCGGGCCGCCGGATCAAAGGCACGCACGCATATAGTCCAACGCTGGA
>JAEWEH010000449.1 GCA_023389535.1 Pseudomonadota bacterium | reverse complement strand
AACGGCGACATCATGAATATCGACGTTACAGTCATCAAAGATGGCTGGTTTGGCGACACCAGCCGCATGTATTTTATCGGCGAACCCTCCATCCTGGCTCGGCGCCTGACCGAGACGACCTACGATTGCATGTGGCTGGGTATAGAGCAGGTGCGGCCGGGCGCAACCTTGGGGGACATCGGCCAAGCCATCCAGAAGCACGCGGAAAAGCAAGGTTTTTCAGTGGTGCGCGAATACTGCGGCCACGGCGTCGGCCAGAAGTTCCACCAAGACCCCCAGGTGCTGCACTATGGCAAGGCGGGCACCGGGGTGAAGCTTGAAGCCGGCATGATCTTCACCATCGAGCCCATGATCAACGCGGGCCGCAAGGAAATCCGCACGCTGGCCGACGGCTGGACGGTAGTGACCCGCGACCACAGCCTGTCCGCCCAATGGGAACACACCATCCTGGTGACCGACAGCGGTTACGAAGTACTGACGATATCCGACGAAATGCCCAAACCGCCCGCTTTCGTCAAGGGGGCCTGATCCTGCAAAACCATGCGGATGCGCAAGCCACCGGGGCGTTGCGCGAGCAACTGGCCAAACGCCGCAGCGAAGTCATCGCGGCCTTCCGCGAGCATCTCCGGCCCGACGCGCTGCTGTCTGCGCTGCGGCGCATCACGGATCAGGCC
Source organism: Pseudomonadota bacterium (assembly GCA_023389535.1). GTDB lineage: Bacteria > Pseudomonadota > Gammaproteobacteria > Burkholderiales > Burkholderiaceae_B > UBA6240. Next base: position 5,566 of record JAEWEH010000449.1, on the reverse strand, counting down.
CTGCGCGAGCTCGTCCGGATCCACCCATTGCCCAGAGGGGCCGTGCTGGCCGCCGTGGGGGGGTACGGGCGGGGCGAACTCTATCCGCATTCGGACGTCGATGTCCTGGTCTTGTTGCGTCACCCTCCCACCGGCGAGGACGCCAGTCAGATCGAGGCGCTTATCGCCGCCATGTGGGACTTGGGCATCGAACCCGGCCATAGCGTCCGGACCATAGAGGACTGCCGCCGCGAGGCGGCCAGCGACATTACCGTCGAGACGGCGCTGATGGAGGCCCGGTGGCTGGTGGGCAGCAAGGATCTGCTGCAGGCGTTGCGGGCTACCATGCGCGAACACCTGGATGCCCAGACGTTCTTCCAGGCCAAGCGTGCGGAAATGAAGCAGCGGCATGCGCAGCACCAGGACACGCCCTACGCCCTGGAACCCAATTGCAAAGAAGCGCCGGGCGGCCTGCGGGACCTGCAAGTGATACTGTGGCTGGCGCAGGCGGCCGGCCTGGGTTCCACCTGGCGGGAAATTTCGCGCACGGAGCTGCTGACGGCCGCCGAATTCCGCGCTTTGCGCCGGGCCGAACAGGCGTTCAAGCGGCTGCGCATCGAACTGCACCTGCTTACCGGTCGACGCGAAGACCGGGTGCTCTTTGACCTGCAGCCCAGCCTTGCCGCGGTCTATGGCTTTACCGCCACCAAGACGCGACGGCCCAGCGAAATTCTGATGCAGCGCTACTATTGGGCTGCGCGGGTCGTGAACCAGCTCAATACGATACTGCTGCAAAACATAGAAGAGCTGCTGTTTCCGCTGCCCGACGACCAGCAACTGATCCTGGACGATTACTTTTGCGTTACACGGGGCCTGCTGGGCCTGCGGCGCGATGATGGCTACGAGCGCAACCCGTCCCTGCTCTTCAGGACTTTCCTGGTGATGCAGGAGCACCCCGAAATCATCGGCATGTCGGCCCAGGCATTGCGCGCAATGTGGCACGCCAGACGCAGGATCGATGCCCAGTTTCGCCGTAATCCCGTCAATCGGCGCCAGTTCATCCAGATCCTGCAGCAGCCGCGCGGCGTCGTGCATGCACTGCGCCGCATGACCATGATGAATATCCTGCCGCGCTACTTGCCGGTATTCAGGCGCATTGTCGGCCAGATGCAGCATGACCTGTTTCACGCTTACACCGTGGACCAGCATATCTTGATGGTCGTGCGCAACCTGCGGCGGTTCACCATGCCTGAACATGTGCAGGAATACCCGTTGGCCAGCCAATTGATCGCCGATTTCGACCGCCATTGGCTGCTGTACATCGCCGCGCTGTTCCATGATATCGCCAAAGGACGCGGCGGCGACCATTCCGAATTGGGCGCCGTCGACGTGCTGCGCTTCTGCGACGACCACGGCATAGAGGGCGATGACAGGGACCTGCTGGAGTTCCTGGTGCGCCAGCACCTGACGATGTCGCTGGTGGCGCAGAAGCGCGACCTGAGCGATCCACAGGTTGTGCACCAGTTTGCGCAATGCGTGCGCGACGAGCGCCGCCTTACAGCGCTATATCTGCTCACCGTTGCCGATATCCGCGGCACCAGCCCCAAGGTGTGGAATTCGTGGAAAGGCAAGCTGCTGGAGAATCTGTACCAACTGACACTGGCCGCGCTAGGCGGGGCCCAGCCCGATACCGGCACCGTGCTGGCGCAGCGCAAGGCCGCGGCGATCAACGAGATTCGCCTGATGGGATTGCGCGACGAGAGCCGCGCCGCTTTGTGGGATCAGCTGGATATTGCCTATTTCCTGCGCCACGAAACCAGTGAAATCGCCTGGCACACGCGCCATCTGTATTACCGCGTGGACACGCCCGACCCTGTCGTAAAAGCCCGCATCATCGGCCAGAACGCCGCCTTGCAAGTCATGGTCTACCTGCCGGATCGCAAGGACTTGTTCGTGACGCTTTGCCGCTACTTCGACCATCGCGCCTTGAGCGTCCAGGACGCCCGCATACACACCACCCACCATGGATGGGCTCTGGACAGCTTTATTGTGCTGCTGCCGCAGCACGATAAGGACTATCGATCAAATGCCACCTTGGTGGAGCACGAGCTATACGAAGTGCTCAAAAGAGGGCCCGACAGCAAGCCGAAAAGCGCCGAGGCTGGCGGTTTCCGCCAGGCAGGATCGCGCCGCTCCCGCGTGTTCCCCATTGTGCCCAGCGTGGAACTCTACCCGGACGAAAGCAGCACGTCCTGGAGGCTGGCCGTCACGGCCGCGGACCGGCCCGGTCTCTTGCATAACCTGGCACAAGTGTTCGCGGCCCACGGTGTCAGCCTGAAAATGGCGAAGATCCTGACGCTGGGCGACCGGGCCGAAGATGTCTTCATTATCGAGGGCGATGCGCTCGGCCATCCCAGGGCGCAAATGCAGTTCGAGCGCGATATACTGGCGACCCTGGATCGACAAGCCCGATGATGAACAGAACGTCCCGTATCCTGCACCTGATTGCGCTGCTATGTGTCAGCGCCGTTGTGATTGCATTGGTTTCGCAACACGTGTTCGGCATGCAGCCCTGCGCCTGGTGCGTGCTGCAGCGCCTGGTATTCCTGGCGATCGCGGCCGTGTGCTGGCTGGGTGTGCTGGGGGGCCGCATCGCGGCCATTTGGCGGGGCGTAGCCGCCGGGCTGGCCGCGCTTCTGGCAGTGGCGGGCGCCGTGGCGGCCTGGTATCAATATACCGTCGCCGCCCAGCTGTTTTCCTGCGACATGACCTTCGCCGACCGCTTTATGGTCGGCAGCGGCCTGGATGCCGGACTGCCGTGGCTGTTTGGCATCTATGCCACATGCATGGATGCCCGCGTCGATTTCCTGGGTATCGAGTACGCCTTGTGGGGCCTGGGGCTCTTCGTCCTGGTGGCGCTGATGGGGCTGGCCGCCTTGCTGCGCCGCGACGCTTAAATCGTTCTAGTCGTCTTTTTCGCTGGTGGCCATTTCGCCCGCCGGCGGGCGCATGCCGCGCGTCTGGCTCAGGCGTTCCAGATAGGCGGCGTCAATGTCGCCTGTGATATAGCAGCCATTGAAACAGGAGGACTCGAAACTGCGCATGGCGGGATTCAGATCCCGTATGGATTGCTCCAGGTCTTCGAGATTCTGATAGACCAGCCCATCCGCGCCGATTTCGCGGGCGACCTCGTCCGTGTCCCGCCCGGTGGCGATCAATTCCGACTGGGTGGGCATGTCGATGCCGTAGACATTGGGAAAACGCACCGGGGGTGCGGCTGACGCGAAGAACACCTTGTTGGCGCCGGCCGCGCGGACCATGTCGACGATTTCCCTGCTGGTCGTGCCGCGTACGATCGAATCATCCACCAGCAGTACATTTTTCCCGCGGAACTCCATGTCGATGGCGCTTAGTTTCTGACGCACTGATTTCTTGCGCACAGCCTGGCCCGGCATGATGAAGGTCCGGCCCACATAGCGGTTCTTGATCAGGCCTTCGCGATAGCTCAGGTTCAAGCGCGCCGCCAACTGCATGGCGGAGGGGCGGGATGAATCCGGTATCGGCATGACGACGTCGATTTCGCCCAGGCGCAGCGATTTGGCGACATTGTCGCCCAGGTATTCACCCATGTTCAGCCGGGCATCGTAGATGGACACCCCATCCATCAGGGAGTCCGGCCGGGCGAAATAGACGTACTCGAAAACGCAAGGAGTCAGAGCAGGATGCTCGGCGCATTGCTTGCTGCTCAGTTTGCCGTCCAGGTCGATGAAAATCGCTTCCCCGGGCTGCACATCCCTGACCAGGGTGAAGCCGCAGCCGGTCAAGGCGACCGATTCGGATGCGACCATCCATTCGACGCCTTTGTCGGTTTCCAGCCGTCCCAGGCATAAAGGCCGTATGCCATGAGGATCGCGAAACGCGACCATCCCGTAGCTGGCGATCTGGGCAATGACGGCATAAGCCCCCTTGGCACGGCGATGCACCGCCGCCACCGCCTCGAACAGCGCGTTCTCGTCCAGCGAGCCTGCATTGGAGGCGCGCTGCAGTTCGTGCGCGAACACATTCAGCAGGACTTCGGAATCCGAATTGGTATTGATATGGCGCCGGTCCACCTTGAATAGCGCTTCACGCAATTCACGCCAGTTCGTCAGGTTGCCGTTATGCACGAAAGTGATGCCGAAAGGGGCGTTCACGTAGAATGGCTGCGCTTCATCGACGCTGTCGCTGGACCCGGCCGTGGGATAGCGCACCTGACCCAGCCCGCTGTTGCCCGGCAATGACCGCATGTTGCGGGTGCGGAATACATCCCGCACCAGGCCTTGGGCCTTGTACATATTGAAGAACTGGTCGTGCGAGGTGGCGATACCCGCGGCATCCTGGCCGCGATGCTGCAAAAGCAACAAACTATCGTAGATCAGCTGATTGACGGGGGAAGCTCCGGCGACCCCAACTATTCCGCACATTATCTATGTTCCTGTGTGTCTATCAATACGGTAGCCATGATGCCAGCGAAGGCGGCAACATGAGTTTGATCTGCTGTATGCCCTGCACAGCGGTGCGCGACAAGCGCGCTTCTTGCCACCATGTCTCTTTGGGCAGTTCCGTATAACCTGCCAGAGCGACCAGTACCAGTACGATGAGCGCGCCCCGCAACAAGCCGAACAAGGCGCCCAGACCGTGATCCGCAGGCGTAAGACCGGTTTTCTCGATCAGGGTTCCCAATGTCAGGTTCACCAGCCCCACGAGCAGCAAGATTACGATGAATACTGCCCCGTATGCCGCAGCGGTACGCAGCAGGTCGTTGCTGATCCAGGCCGTCAGCCATGTCGACACGATAGGCCCCCACCAGATGGCGGCCAGGAAAGCAACGACATAGGCGATTAAGGACAAGACTTCCTTGATCAGTCCGCGCAGCAGACCGAGAAATGCTGACACCCCGAGGATGGCCAGCACGAGGTAGTCGAAGCTGGTCACTTAGTGGAAATGAAACCGTTGTCGTACCCCAGGGCGCGCAGCCGGGCCTGGGCCGCCTGCGCTGCATCACGCGTCGGGAAAGGGCCCACCCGCAGGCGGTAAGTGGTTTTGCCGCCTGAAACGGCGTTTTCTACGTAGGCATTCGTCACACCGGCGGAAGCCAGCCGTCCGCGCCGCAGTTCCGCGTCTTTCTCGTTGGTGTATGCGGCGATTTGCAGGATGAAATTACCCTTGGCGGCAGGCGCTGCAGCACGTTCGGGGCTACGTCCTTCCAAGAGCGCCAGGGCCACAGACCCGTCGTCGGTCCGCCCCTCGGGGGCTTTGGGCTTGGGTTTGGCTTCAGGCTTTTCAGCAGGCTTGGGCGTCGGCGCAGGCGTTGCAGCCGCGGGCGGCTCGGCAGGTTTCGGGGCGGTCTCGGCGGATTCGGCGGAAGCATCGGGCTGAGCCGTTGCTGTCTGGCCCGAATCCGGCTGTTCCGCAGCCGTTGCCCCGGGAGCGGCGGCAAGGGGGTCGGGAGCCTGCGGGGTAGCCGGCTCGGGGACTTGCCCGACGGTGCCGGAGTCGCCCGATGGAGCGAGCGCGACATTGGCGTCAGGTGTCGGTGGCGTGATGG
>JAEWEH010000447.1 GCA_023389535.1 Pseudomonadota bacterium | reverse complement strand
TGGGAGACCTGAAGTATGGCCGTACCGTGCACTCATTGATCAAGCTGCTGGCGCTTTATCGCGGGTTGAAATTCACCCTGATTTCGCCCCGCGGCCTGGAGATGCCCGACTATATCCTCGAACAAGCCAGCACACGCGGCCATGTCATCGAGCAGAGCCATTCGCTGGAAGAAGGCCTGGCGGGCGGAGCGGACGTCATTTACGCCACACGAGTGCAAAAGGAACGCTTTGCCGCCGAGGAGCTGGAAGGCTACACGCCGGACTTCCAAGTGAATAAAGCCATCATCGACAAGTGCTGCGGGCCAGACGTCATTGTCATGCATCCCTTGCCGCGCGATAGCCGCGAGGGCGCGAATGACCTCAGCACGGATCTGAACCATGATTCCCGCCTTGCAATATTCAGGCAGACCGACAACGGCATTCCCGTGCGGATGGCGATCTTCGCGGTGCTGCTTGGAGTTGAAAGCCTGGTGCAGCATTCATTGCGTGATGTCACCTGGAGCCCGCCGTCGCACATTGGCCCGGACGATAGCGTTTTCCACGGCATGGACTGACGCTCGATTACGCAACGATCCAGCACCAAAGATCAAGGCCCCCGGCCATCGGTGTCCGTACACCGGGGCCGGGGGCCTTTAGATTGCTGATTCCCGGGCTGTGGGCGTACTGTCTGTGATTTATTGCTTGCGTTCGCCGCCCAAGGCGTCCACCAGGCCCGTCATCAAGCGACCTAGCTCCCCCGTCATCAGGCTGAAGTCCGAATCGAACTGCTCCGATTCGTTATGGGCGGCGCTGTCCTGGCCTTCTTTCAATACGTCCAGCGGGTTGACCCGCTTGATGTCCAGACCGTCGGTCAGTACGAACGAGACGCGATCTGCCCACGTCAGGGCCAGGCGCGTGCACTGTTTGCCCGCTTGCACATGTTTGCGCACGTCATCAATTTCTATGCTTTGGCGCACATACCGCACGGCTGCGCCATTTTCACTGGTCGAGCGCAATTCGGTGTCCTGATCAATGGAAAAGCCGGCTGGCGCCTCGTCGCTGATCAGCCAGTTCGTCATGGCCGCCGCGGGCGATTCTTCGACATAAAGGGGGGCGATCGGGAAGGCGTCCATGGCTTTGGCGAGCATCCCCAACACCTCGTCGCTCTTGGCCGCTGCGGCAGCATCAATGACCAGCCAATGGTTGCGGGTATCTATCCACACGCGCGTGTCGCGGTATACGCTGAAGGCTTTGGGCAGCAACTCGTCAGTCACCTGCTCCTTGATTTCCTTCATTTGCTTGCGGCCAGGCTTGAACCCTTGCTGTTCCTCGATGTCCTGCGCCTTGGCCTTTGCCACCTGATTGATGACGGTGGTGGGCAACAGTTTTTTGTCCGCCCGCAGGGTAAGCAGCCACTGGCCGTCCAGTGCATACACCAGTCCGCCATCCTCGCGTGGCGGTATCCATCCCAGGCTTTGCATGTCGCGGCTGCCGCTAGGCTGAAATGCCTGTTTTTCCAAAGCGTCTTCCAACGCCTCTACGGTGCATGACCACGTGGGGAGCAAACGAAATATCCTGAGATTCTTGAACCACATAAGCTGATGTCTTCTTGATTGAACGGCGCGCGGGTGACGCTGCGCGTTGGGTTTGCCGCCGCCGGAGATGGTTTCATCTAAGGGGCGCCTTGTGCCTGGGTGCTTTTTGCCGGGGGCTTTTTACCTTGGGGCGGCCCGGCGGTAAAAAAATAGCGAGGGCTGATTGTAAGCCTATTTTTGGCGGGGCGGTTTTGCGCGCCTGTTTGACGCCATCGTGCACCGGACAAAAAAATGGCCCAGAACACCGTGGTGCCGGGCCATCAGAGGAGCACACAGTGTTGCGCTTAAAAGGCTCGCGGGGGGCGCAACACAGGTGATAAAAAGAGCAGCTTGACCGCCGAACCGGGGGATCAGACGCCCGGCGATAGGATAGGCGACCCTTTCTATAGAACAGATTTTAGTGGTTCAGCCTGACGGCAGCCTGAACCGGACACCGGCCTTACGCATTAATATCATTGTCCTTCGTTTCCTTGACGAATAGCAGGCCAATGAACAGCGTCATGCCGGCGATGATGATGGGATACCACAAGCCATCGTAAATGTTCCCCGTCGCCGCCACCACTGCGAAGGCCACCGGTGGCAGGAAGCCCCCGAACCAGCCGTTACCAATGTGGTAGGGCAGGCTCATGGAGGTATAGCGTATCCGTGTGGGGAACATCTCGACCAGCATGGCCGCTATCGGCCCATAGACCATGGTCACCAGGATCACCAGGAAGGTCAGAAGCAACACGACCATGACGTAGTTGATCTGGGTGGGATCGGCCTTGGCCGGATAACCATGGCTGCGTATGGCTTCAGTCAGGGATTTTTGCAGCGCTTTGGATTTCGCCGTGAAATCCGCCTTGTTCAAGCCCTGGCCTTCGAAGGCGGTGAACTCGTCCTGTCCGATGCGCGCCTTGGCGACCGCACCGGCGGGAGCGGCTTCGTTATGATAATTCACTGCGTTGCTGGCCATGAACGCTTTCAGAATATCGCAGGAACTGGTGAAGGATGAAACGCCCACAGGGTTGAACTGGAAGGAGCAAGTGGCGGGGTCGGCGACGACCGTGACCGGCGCGGTGGCCTGGGCTTTTTCAAGAGCCGGATTGGCGAAATGCGTAATGCCTTTGAATACCGGGAAATAGGCCAGTGCGGCAATCAGGCAACCGGCCATGATGATGGGCTTGCGGCCTATGCGATCCGACATTGCGCCGAATACGACAAAGAACGGTGTTCCAAGCAGCAGCGCCAGGGCAATCATGATGTTGGCCGTATTGGCTTCGATGGCCAGTGTTTTCGTCAGGAAAAAGAGCGCATAAAACTGGCCCGTGTACCAGACCACTGCCTGCCCCGCCGTCAAGCCGAATAACGCGAGCAACACGATTTTCAGATTGCTCCATCTGCCAAATGAATCCTTGATGGGCGACTTTGAACCGCCTCCTTCTTCCTTCATCTTGCGGAAAGCGGGAGACTCGTTCAAACGCATCCGTATCCACACGGAAATGCCCAGCAGCACGACGGAAATCAGGAAGGGAATGCGCCAGCCCCAATCCAGGAAGGCTTCTTCAGACAAGGTGGTCCGTATGCCCAGTATTACCAGCAGCGAAAGAAACAATCCCATGGTGGCGGTCGTCTGGATCCAGCTGGTATAGAAACCGCGGCGATTCTGCGGTGCATGTTCGGCCACGTAGGTGGCCGCGCCGCCATACTCGCCGCCTAGAGCCAACCCTTGCAGCAAGCGCAACGCGATCAAGATCACGGGCGCCGCCATGCCTATGGATGAATAGGAGGGCAGCACACCAACCAGGAAAGTGGAAAGGCCCATGATCAGTATGGTGATCAGGAAGGTATATTTACGGCCGACCAAGTCGCCCAGCCTGCCGAACACCAGCGCGCCGAAAGGGCGTACGGCAAAGCCCGCAGCGAAAGCCAGCAGTGCAAAAATGAAGCCGGCCGTGGGGTTTACACCCGAGAAAAAATGGGCTGCGATGACGGCCGCCAGTGATCCATATAGATAAAAGTCATACCATTCGAATACGGTACCAAGTGATGAGGCGAATATGACGCGCCGCTCTTCGGGGGTCATGGGGCGATTGCTTGCTGCCGGCGCGCCTGCCGAGGCGTCAGCTTGCGCTGCGATGCTGGATGTGCTCATTATGTCTCCTGGACTGTGTGCCTATCTCGCTGCCTGCCGTACACATGTCGGCAAGCGTAAGGTAGGGTGCGCCGCTGACGCGGAACTGACAGTCAATTGAAAGCATCCGTTTTTTTGTAAGCGTCCATGTCACGCTTCATTCAAGCGGGAATGCTTGATCCGACTGAAGCTTATTCGCAGGCAAGTGCCGCCGGGCTGGCCATGGCGAGCGCCTGGCGGCATGAAGCTGATGCTGGCGTTGTGCTGCTCGGCGATTTCCTTGACGATGGATAGTCCCAGGCCGCTGCCATCGCTGCGGCTGCCCAGCACACGGAAGAAGCGATCGAATACACGCTGGCGGTCCTGGAGCGAAATGCCCGGGCCGGAATCCTCGACTTCCAGGTAGGCTGACAAGGGATCGCCGCCTACGCGTACGGTGACCCAGCCATGTTCCGGGGTATAGAGCAGCGCGTTCTCGACCAGATTGTTAAGCAGCTCGGCGATCATCAGTTCATCGCCGCTGATCAGCATGGGCAGGGCAGAAGGCTCAAAGCCCAGGTCTATATGTTTTTGCAACGCGGTTTCGACCCACGCCACCATGCATTGTTCTGCAAGATGGTTCAGGTCCAGGTTTTCTGAAAGATGTCTTGCCGGGTGGTCCGCGCTCTCGGCGCGTGCCAGGGCCAGTAGTTGATTGACCAGGCGGGTAGCGCGCTCGGAACCACGCACCAGTTGTTCCAGGCTCGCGTTCATTTTTTCAGGGTTGCGCTCGCGCAGTGCCAGTTCCGCTTGCGTGCGCATTCCCGCGAGCGGCGTTTTCAGTTGATGGGCGGCATTGGCAACGAAGCGTCGCTGCGTTTCGTGCGTGGCGGCCAGCCGGGCCAGCAGGCTGTTCATCGCCGCAACCAGGGGGACAATTTCGGCCGGGGCGAGTTCCGCACTGATGGGCGACATGTCGTTGGCGCGACGCGCGCGTATGCGTTCCTGCAGCAGGTTCAACGGTTCCAGCCCTTGTGTCAAGCCTAGACCCGCCAGCAGGGCAGCCAGCGGCAACACGATAAGCTGCGGCGTCAGCATGCCAGTCAGGATCTCTTGCTGCAGTGTGGCGCGCATTTCATTGGATTGCGACACGATGGTCAGAAAAGGCATGCCGGACAAATCCCGCCCGCCCCAAATATAGGCAACGCGCACGCTTTGGTGATCCATGGTCTCGTTGCGAAAGCGTATCTTGTTCTCGTCGTAAGTCCAGTTTTCGGGCAAGGGAATACTGCTGTTCCCCCCCAAGGAATTGCCGTTGATGTCGCGGATTTCCCAATGGATGAAATGGGTGGGATCGCCTTGCAGGATAGTGATGGCCGACGCGGTAAGCTGCAGGCCTTCCAATATGCGCTGCTGCTCGACCTCATGCTTGAGCAGCCGCAGGTGATCGGCCAATGCCCGGTCATAAGGGGCGTTGGCGATGTTCTGCGCGATGAAATAAGTGATCACCAGGCCGACGGTCCAAAGCAGGAACAAGGGGCCGAACATCCAGACAATGATTTTGTTCAACAGTGCGCGGTTGTTCTTTCTGCGATGAAAGATACGCAGAAAGGGCGGGCGCACCGAGGCCTGTTCCTTGACCTCGTTCAGAATCTGGGGGTCGATCAGCATGATGCGGCCGTTAGCACCCGCGTTGACTACGCAGCAGCGGAGCCGCGGCGGTTCTCAGGTTCAAGGCAGTAGCCCAGGCCCCGCACCGTGACGATCTTCGCACCGCTCGGTTCTATTTTCTTGCGCAGGCGGTGGATGTAGACCTCGATGGCATTGGGCGTGACTTCTTCGCCCCATTCGCATAGCAGGTCGACGAACTGGTTCTTGCTGATCATGCGTCCACAGCGTGACAGCAGGATTTCCAGCAGGCCTGTTTCCCTGGCGGAAAGCTCCAGTTGCTCGCCGTCGATGCGCGCGATCCGTCCGTTCAGATCGAAACTAAGGCGTTTATAGGTCAGTACGGTAGAGCCCGCACCGGCGCTGCGCCGCGTCAAGGCACGAACGCGTGCTTCCAGTTCGGACAAGGCGAACGGCTTGGCCATGTAGTCATCCGCGCCCAAGTCCAGGCCCTGGACCCTTTGTTCCACTGTGTCGGCAGCCGTCAATATCAGTACCGGTATGGGTGCGTGGCGCTGGCGCAATTGGCGCAGCACGGACAAGCCTGGCATCAGCGGGAGATCCAGATCCAGGATCAAGAGGTCGAAACTTTGCACTTGCAGGGCGGAATCCGCGCTGGAGCCGTCGTTCACCACGTCGACGGCATAGCCGTCGTAACGCAGTGAACGGGAAAGTCCATCGGCAAGAATACTGTCGTCCTCGGCGATAAGAATGCGCATGGCGTGTGCAGGCCGTACATGGGAAAACAGGGATGGCACCATTCTGGCATTGCGGCTTGCCCGCGCATAGTCGGGTTTACGATGTACTTTTTGTGGTTATCTGTTTATTTATACAGTACAATTTGATGCAATAATCTCTTTGTCTTAGAACAGACGCCCGTTATTTTCGGCGGGGCCTGTTTCATTGAATTCACGCTTTCAGTCAAGGACCCTACATGGACGACAAAATCAGCAAAGCCGCCGGTGAACGCAACAAGGCGTTGGCCGCAGCCCTATCCCAGATTGAAAAACAGTTTGGCAAGGGCTCGGTCATGCGCTACGGCGACGATACTGTCGAACACGACATTCAGGTCGTGTCCACGGGGTCGTTAGGGCTGGATATCGCCCTGGGCGTCGGCGGGCTGCCGCGCGGCCGCGTCATTGAAATCTACGGGCCGGAATCCTCGGGCAAAACCACGCTGACCCTCCAGGTCATTGCCGAGATGCAGAAAATCGGCGGTACCTGCGCCTTTATCGACGCGGAACACGCGCTGGACGTTCAATATGCCTCCAAGCTTGGCGTCAATCTGGCCGATCTGCTCATTTCCCAGCCGGACACGGGCGAACAGGCACTTGAAATTACCGACGCTCTGGTCCGTTCCGGTTCCGTCGATCTCATCGTCATCGACTCGGTCGCGGCGCTCGTGCCCAAGGCAGAAATCGAAGGCGACATGGGCGATTCCTTGCCGGGCCTGCAGGCCCGCCTGATGAGCCAGGCCTTGCGCAAGCTTACCGCCACGATCAAGCGCGCCAACTGCATGGTCATTTTCATCAACCAGATCCGCATGAAAATCGGCGTGATGTTCGGCAATCCTGAAACCACGACCGGCGGCAATGCGCTCAAATTCTATTCCTCGGTACGCCTGGACATTCGCCGCATTGGCGCCATCAAGAAGGGCGACGAAGTCGTCGGCAACGAAACCCGGGTCAAAGTGGTCAAGAACAAGGTTGCGCCACCGTTCAAGCAAGCCGAATTCGACATCATGTACGGGGCGGGCATTTCCCGCGAGGGCGAAATCATAGACCTGGGCGTTGAAGCCGGTATCGTCGACAAGGCCGGCGCGTGGTTCAGCTACAGCGGCACCCGCATCGGGCAGGGCAAGGACAATGTCCGCGAATATCTGAAAGAACATCCCGAAATGGCTCTGGACATCGAAAACAGGGTGCGCGAAAAGCTCGGTGTTGCACTGCACGCCGGGGCTGGCAAACCCGCAGCCGATGCCAACGCCAAAAACGCGGAATAAGCGCGGGGCGTCTGCGCCATGAACACCCCGGACGACGACGATTTTGAAACGCTATCGGACGCGGCCGATAGCGATCGCCGCGTCGCTCCGGGCGGCCGCTCATTAAAATCGCGGGCCATCGGCTTTTTATCTCGGCGGGAATATTCCCGTGTCGAATTGCAGCGCAAGCTGGCGCCACACGCTGGTAGCGAACACGAACTATCTGCCTTGCTGGACGATCTGGAACGTGGCAATTGGCTGTCCACCGAACGCTATGCACAAAGCTTGGTAAACAGGAAGGCGGCGCGGCAAGGGGCGGCGCTGATCATGCAAGAACTGCGGCAGCATGGCGTCAGCGCCCAGTCCATTGCAGAAATTGGCGCGCAGTTGCGCGATACCGAATACGACCGCGCACGGGCTGTCTGGGAAAAAAAGTTCGGCACGCTTCCTGTGGACCCCAAGGATTACGCACGCCAGTTCCGGTTTTTGGCATCGCGTGGCTTTTCCACCGACTGTGTACGTCGCATCCTGGGCGGCACTTCGCACGAATAGGCCTGTCAACGCTGAACAGGGCGGTCGCCGCAGCGCATGCGGCGCGCCATCCACCTCTGGCACTATGTGCTGCGTTTGATCCCCGTCAGTGTCTTGAAGCAGGTGTCATGCGCTTGCTTCAGGAAAGCGCGCACATAATCCGACTGTGCGTCTTCACTGCGTACGGCGGCATACAAGGTGCGCCATACGCCTTCCGAACCCAGGTGGGACATGCGCAGCCAGCCCTGATTCAAATATTCCGTCAGCGCCCAGTTGGGCAGGGCCGCGACGCCGCGTTGGCTCGCGACCAGTTGCGCAATGATAGGGGTCAGTTCGGCCGTGCGTATGGCGGCGGGTTCGATATCGGCCGGGTCCAGGAACGCCGTGAAGATATCCAGCCTCTGGCGTTCCACAGGGTAGGTGATCAATACCTGGTCTGCCAGTTGCTGCGGTTCTATGTATTTGTATTGGGACAGCGGGTTGGCCGCGGACAAGGCCAGCATCAATTCGTATTTGAATAGCGGCTGGTAACTGATGCCTTCCAGGACCTGCGGGTCCGAGGTGATGACGACATCCAGGTCGCCGCGCACCAGCGCTGGCAGGGGGTTGAACGAGAAAGCCGCCGTCAGATCCAGCTGCACATCGGGCCAGTCGTGGCGGAACGCGTCCATGGCGGGCATCAGCCACTGAAAGCAGGAATGGCAGTCGATGGCCAGATGCAGTCGGCCGGTGCGGCCGGCGGCCAGCCGCTGCAGCTCTCTTTCCGTGGCCTTGACCCGGGGCAGGACTTCATCGGCCAGCGCCACGATGCGCAATCCGGCCGTAGTCAGCCGGGCCGGTCGGGTGCGTCGATTCAACAAAGAGGTTTTCAATCTGACTTCAAGGTCGCGCAACTGATGCGACAGGGCCGACTGCGTCACGTGCAGGCGCTCGGCTGCCTCTTGCAGGCTGCCTCCATCGCGTATGGCGCACAGCGTTTCCATATGCCTGATTTCCAGCATGTTTTAGGTCTTTCCTTTTTTGATCATTTGAGGCTACCCCCGGTGACCCGGTTCTATTGCTGATTTCTGCCGCCCTTCCGGATGCGCGCGTGATGTCCGCTGATTTCCGTGAGCGCATGAGTATGAAATAAATTCATCCTATGTAT
>JAEWEH010000417.1 GCA_023389535.1 Pseudomonadota bacterium | reverse complement strand
TCAGCGGCTTGATGCCCCTGGCGGACGCGGCGGCGCAGACGGTATTGCAACAACCGCGGCAGCTGAGCCTCTACGATGGTCTGTCTTTTTAGGGAAGGCTTGTTCCGGGCATAGCGCTGACGCCTGTCGCGTAACCGCGTCGCCCTGCCCGCCAGCGTGCAGCCTTGTGGCGCGAACGAGGCGACGCCCGGATGCGGGGCGAAGGGAGGTCTATAAGTCGAATTCGGGTTCGATCAAATCGCCGATGTGCAGGCTGGCCCGGGCCTGGGCGCCGCCCACGACGGCGTTCACGCCGAACAGGATGCCTTCGGGAAACTGGCGATGCTCGGCCAGGGTGATGCCGGGTTCGGCAGCCTGAATGGCGGTCGCTTGGTCGATGTTGGGTATGGGACAGCGGGCGCAGCGCTTGACGAAGGCGAACGTCATGCCCGCCGTCCGCATGCCGGCCAGATAGTCTTCCTCGTAGGCGTCCAGCCCTTGCACCACGATATTGGGGCGGAAGCGGTCCATGGGAACCGGTGCCAGGCCCTTGGCCTGCAGGCGTTGATTGAGCGCGTCCAGGGACTGCTGATTGGCCACCAGAAACGGAAAGCCGTCGGCGAACCCGAAAGCGTGCCGTGGCGGGATGGCCGGCGCCAGATCGCCATGCCGGCTGCGCCAAGCGTGTACGTGTTCGGGGCTCGCCAGACGCTGCGCCTTGGGATGAACGCGCAACAAACGGCAAGGCGTTTGGAGAAACGCGCTAAACCATGCTGCGGCCTCGTCGCCTTCGTCGGCCCCCAGCGTGTCGCTGCGCCAGATGCGCACGTCGATCGGCGCGGCATCGCGCGACGGTGCGCCGGTTGGGATATGGGCGGTGGGCATGCCGGGAGCATCCAAGGTGAGATTGCCGTCGCCATCAAAACCGGGCCTTATCAGGGCCATTCTCGCGTGCTGGCGCTGGGTCATGAAAACGCCTTGGCCGTCGACCACAACCCATTGCCGATCCTGGTGCAGTCCACCCTGGTCGATGTGAATTCGAGCATGGTCCATGCCCGCGCAGGACTTCACGGGATAGGTATGCAGGCTGAGTATGGAAATAGCCATCAGGGGCGGGGCGCGGTCGCCGCAGAGCAGTCTGTAACTGGCGCATAATACCCCCTTTGCGTACTTGAAAAAAGGTAGCTGCATGCCCTTGAAGGATAGTCTGGCGGCCTTGGTGGTCATAGTCGCCTGGGGCATGAACTTCGTGGTGATCAAGCTGGCGCTTAGCGAGATCCCGCCGCTTCTGCTGGGATTCTTGCGCTTTGCCGTGGTCGCCTTTCCGGCGATTTTGTTCATCAAGCGGCCGCAACTGCCATGGCGCACCTTGATCTTTTATGGCCTGACCATCAGCCTGGGCCAATTCGTATTCTTGTTTACCGCCCTGACGGTTGGCATGCCCGCGGGGCTGGCGTCGCTGGTGTTGCAGGCACAAGCATTTTTCACTGTGTTGATCGCCGCGCTCTTTCTGGGTGAAGGCTTGCGCCGCCACAATGTAGGGGGCATGGCGGTGGCGGTGATCGGGTTGGTGCTGGTCGCACGCGGCGCCGCGCCGGGCTCCATGACCATGTTGGGCCTGGCATTGACCCTGGTCGCCGCCCTGAGCTGGTCCATAGGAAATATCGTGGCGAAAAGCGCCGGCAAGGCGGATGTCCTGGGCCTGGTGGTGTGGGGGGCGCTGATACCGCCCTTGCCCTTCCTGGCGTTATCGGCCATGGTCGAAGGGCCGCAGCGTATTTGGGCAAGTTTGACAGGCATCAGCCATGTGGGCATATTGGCTGTGATCTACTTGGCCGTGGGGGCCACTCTGGTAGGCTATGGCTTATGGGGCCGGCTGCTAAGCCGGCATCCTGCCAGCAAGGTCGCTCCCTTGAGCCTGCTGGTGCCCGTGGTGGGTTTGGTATCCAGCGCGTGGCTGCTGGACGAACGAATGGCGGCCGTGCAGTGGCTGGGGGGATCGGCCGTGCTGCTGGGCCTGGTCATCAATGTGTTTGGACCGCGCTTGCGGATACGCGGGCGGCGGGGCGGCTAAGGGACTGCGTTAAAATCCAGGGCGCAGGGTTTGCTGCCAATACATCTTTTCGACTACAGGATGAAAAAATGAAATTTGATCAGGCGGGCGTGGACGCGTTAATGGAAATCACCCAGCGTCCCGAGCTGATTTTTGTGCGCGGGGAAGGCTCATGGCTTGAAGACCACAATGGCAAGCGATACCTGGATTTCATTCAAGGCTGGGCGGTCAATTCCCTGGGGCATTGCCCGCCGGAAGTCGTCAAGGCCATCAATGAACAGTCCGGCCTGCTGATCAACCCGTCGCCCGCATTTTATAACCGGCCCTCGATGGAGCTGGCCAAGCGCCTTACCGGTGCGTCGTGCTTTGATCGTGTGTTCTTCGCCAATAGCGGCGCGGAAGCCAACGAAGGCGCCATCAAGCTGGCGCGCAAATGGGGCAAGGTGCGTCGCGGCGGCGCCTACAAGATCATCACCTTCGATCACAGCTTCCACGGACGCACGCTGGCCACCATGTCCGCGTCGGGCAAGCCAGGCTGGGACACGATATTCGCGCCTCAGGTAGACGGCTTCCCCAAGGCCAATCTGAACGATCTGGACTCCGTACGCAAGTTGATCGACGACAAGACCGTCGCCATCATGCTCGAGCCTGTTCAGGGCGAAGCCGGCGTGATCCCGGCCACGCGCGAGTTCATGCAAGCGCTGCGCAAACTGGCGGACGAGCACGGCCTGCTGCTCATTGTCGACGAAGTGCAAACCGGCATGGGCCGTTGCGGGACGCTGTTCGCCTACGAGCTGTCCGGCATTACGCCCGACATCATGACGCTGGGCAAAGGCATAGGCGGCGGTGTGCCGCTGGCCGCCATGTGCGCGCGCGAGGCGGTATCGGTGTTCGAGCACGGCGATCAAGGCGGCACGTATAACGGCAACCCCTTGATGACCGCGGCTGGTGTGGCGATATTCGACGCCTTGACGGCGCCGGGTTTCCTGGAGTCGGTCAATGCGCGCGCCGAACAGCTTTCGGCCGGCCTGAATGCTTTGTCCGCCAAATGGAGCATGAACGGCGAGCGCGGCAATGGCTTATTGCGCGCCTTGATGCTGGATCGCCCCGAAGGCGTCGCCATCGTGGATATGGCGCGCGACTGGGCGCCACACGGCATGCTGTTGAATTCCCCACGCCCCAATTTGCTGCGCTTCATGCCGTCCTTGAATGTCACGGAAGGCGAAATTGATTTGATGCTGTCGATGCTGGACGAAGTCGTCGCCAAGGTGCGTAGCTAAGCACAGCGATTATTGTTGGATACGGGGGCTGCAAAGCCCGATCAGGTCCGAAGGCCGGTTCTTCATCTTGAAGTCCCGGCCTTTTTATTGCGAGCCGACTATGGTGCACACCTGGGCGGCGCCTGCCGCTGCGCAGCGCAATGGCCTCAGCGTCGCGCGGCAAGGCCGGACCCCATTGCGAGCGTTCAGCGATTCTGGGCGGCGCGGGCAATCAGCTTTTCTATCTTGCCGGCATCGTTGATTTCCAGCATGGCAAGCAAGGCGAAACGGCTAAGTACCTGCGCCGTGTTTTCTTGCCCTTCAGCGCTCAGCGTTTGGCATAGCAGCGTATAAACGCGGTCCAGTTCCTGATCGTTCATGATGGTCTCCGAGTGGGCCATAACCGCCTCGTGGCATGTGTGGGCCATTCCACGCCTTCAGGCTGCCAAGCCATGGTGATGGAAAAAGTTTCAGTGGGAAGCTTGCAAGACATGGTTTATCGCAGTTTGCATGTCCTGTTCCGAAGCGTCCCGCCAGCGGCCCGCCACATGGCCGTCCGGCCGAACAAGATAGATGGCTTGCGGCGCGGCATCGTAGAGCTCGAAGGCGGCGCCCGAGTTGTCGATCAAGCAGTCGGGCGGGGTGTCGGGTGATCGCCGGCGGGCAATGGCTTGGACCTGCAAGGGTATGCCGTGCTCTTGAAGTTGGCGGCCGGCCGCCTCAAGGTCGTCCGGCATGGTCCCGGTGTCAGAAAAATGCAGCAGCAGAAAGAAACCGGGGCGCATCAAATCACCCAGGTAGCCGGGTGTGCTCTTGTCCTGCCCTTCTTGCCCCAATAGCGGCGCATTCATCAGTACCGACC
>JAEWEH010000411.1 GCA_023389535.1 Pseudomonadota bacterium | reverse complement strand
AACCCATAGGTTGCGGCGGCGTGGCGATTTTCCCTGGCGACATCATCGTGGCGGACCAGGACGGCGTGGTGTCCATACCCGCGTCCTTGCTCGACGACGTCGTGGAGCTGGCGCAGGAGCAGGAAAGGCTGGAGGCATGGACCATAGACCAGGTACGGGTGGGCCATGCGCTGCCGGGCCTATATCCCGCCAATGCGGAAAACCTGGCCCGCTACGAGGCCTTCAAGCGCGAGCAGAAAGGCTAGGCACTCAGCCAACGATGCACGGCATGATGGTTCGGCCGTACGCCGGAACGACTGTGCCGGCAATCGCCGGACTATTCCACAATCGAATAAGCATTTTTTATAGGTGAACCATGGACACTTTGAGCGTAGCCAATATTTTGGATGAAAAATTTCGCAAGCTGGGCACCGATAACGCGCCTGGGCAAGAAGTACGACAGCAGGGCGCAGGGGGCGTGCCGCTGAAGGGCGATAACATTCCCGGACGCGCGGTGGATTTCTCCCACGGCGATGTCGACGCCTTCACGCCGATACCCGGCTCATTCGAGACCTTTTCCGCCGGTGTCGCCACCGGCGGCGCTCAGGCCTACACCGAATACCGGGGCAGTCTGGAAATCCGCCAGGGCCTGGCGCAGAAGCTGGCGGCATTCACCGGCAAGTCGATCCAGGGCGATGAGGACATGATCATTACCTCGGGAACCCAGGGGGCGCTTTTCCTGGCCATTGCCTGCACCGTCGCACGCGGCACCAAAGTGGCCATCGTGCAGCCCGACTATTTCGCCAATCGCAAACTGGTGGAATTTTTCGATGGCGAGATGGTGCCGGTGCAGATGAACTATCTGGACGCGAAAGGGCAGTCGGGCCTGGACCTGACCCAGCTTGAAGACGCCTTCAAGGCGGGCGTCAAGGTGTTCCTGTTCTCGAATCCCAACAACCCCGCGGGCGTCATTTATTCATCCGATGAAATCCGCAGCATTGCGGAGCTGGCCGGGCGGTATGCGGTAACGGTCATCGTCGATCAGCTGTATTCCCGGTTGCTGTACACCGGCAACGATTACACGCATTTGCGGGCGCAGGACATCGACCAGGACAATGTCATTACCATCATCGGCCCCTCCAAGACAGAGTCCATGAGCGGCTATCGCGTGGGTGTGGCTTTCGGCTCGCCAGCCATTATCAACCGGATGGAGAAGTTGCAGGCCATTGTTTCGCTGCGCGCCGCTGGCTATAACCAAGCTGTGCTGAAGGATTGGTTCGCCGAGCCCGCGGGCTGGATGACTGAACGAATCGCCTTGCATCAGGCCATACGCGACGACCTGCTGGCCAAGCTGCGCACCGTCGAAGGGCTGCAAGCCAGGACACCCGAGGCGGGCAGCTATCTTTTCCCCATGCTGCCGGCCTTGTCCATTCCTCCTGGGGACTTCGTGCGCGCCTTGCGTCTTCAGGCCGCCGTCACGGTCACGCCGGGCACAGAATTCAGTCCGCATGCGGCGCAAAGCATACGTTTTAATTTTTCGCAGGATCACCAGGCCGCGGTGCAGGCCGTCGAACGAACGGTCCAGATGATTGCGCGTTACCGCAAATAAGGGGCCCCTTATGCCGCAATCACCCAAACCGCAAGGGCGCTACCTGCCTGCCACCCGCGATGGCAATCTCGTATTTACCGCCGGCATGACCCCGCGCGAGGATGGTGTGCTGATCCTCCAGGGCAAAGTCAGGGCGGATGAGCCTTTGGATACTTACAGGCCTGCCGTGGAACTGGCGGCGGCCAACGCGCTACGGGCTGCGCGGGATGTGCTGGCCGCGGGCGAGCGCATCGCCAGAATCATTAACATGACAGTATATGTCGCGGCGCAAGAGCCGTTTGAAGCGCACGCGAAAATCGCGGATTTCGCGTCGGGCTATCTATACGACACCTTGGGCCAGCCCGGCATAGGCAGCCGGGCCGCCATCGGCGTCCAATCCCTGCCCGGCAACGCCCCGGTGGAAATCGCGCTGGTCGCGTCCGTCGGCGCGGAATAGCCCGATAGCCAGACAGCGGTCCCACCCGCTGTCTGGCGCTGGCCGGCTACAGGGTCGCGGGCAGCCAGGCGATGGCTTCAGGGAACAAGGCCATCAGGAATACGAAGGCCAACATGATCAGGAAAAAGGGCAGCACCGAGATCGCGATGGTCGATATCTTTTCCCGCGTCAAACCCTGGATCACGAATAAATTCATGCCGACGGGTGGTGTGATCTGTGCCATCTCGATGACCAGCACCAGGAAGATGCCGAACCATATTTTGTCGTAGCCCGCAGCGGTGATCAGCGGGACGACAATGGGTAGCGTCATCACCAGCATGGACATGCCTTCCAGAAACATGCCCAGCACGATATATACGATCAACAGCAGCGCCACGAGCTCCAGAGGGCCAAGCTGCATTGCGTTGATTTTGCCGGCAATAGCCTGCGGCAAACCCAGAAAGCCCATGGACACGGACAGGAAACTGGCCGCGCCGATAATCAAGCCCAGCATGCTGACTGTGCGCGCACAACCCATGCAGGCCTCTTTGATGACGCGCCAGTTCAGCGAGCGTTCCGCCAGCATGATGGCGCAGGTGGCGCCCACCGCGACTGAAGCGGCTTCTGAAGGGCTGGCCCAGCCGGCGTACATGGACCCGAGCAGCACGGCCATCAGCACCAGAAAAGGGAGCAGCGAAGGCAGGCCTCGCATGCGTTCGCGCCAGATGCTGTCGCCCGAACCTTCCGGCCGTTGGATATCGGGCAGAAAGAGTGAACGTATGGCCAGATAGCCCATGAAGCAAAGGGCAAGAAAGAGCCCGGGCAGAATGCCGGCGGCAAACAGCTTGAGTATCGAGGTCTGCGTCAGGACGCCATAGATGATAAGTATGATGCTGGGGGGAATCAGAAAGCCCAGCGTACCCGCACCACCCAGCGAGCCCATCGCCACCGAACGGCTATAGCCGCGTTTTTCGAGTTCCGGAAGAGTGATGCGTCCGACAGCTGAAGTGGTGGCCGCCGAAGAACCCGATATCAGCGCGAAGAAGGTGCAGCCCAGCACATTGGTATGCAGCAGGCCGCCGGGCAGGTTGCGCACCCAGGGTTCCAGAGAAGAAAACAGATTGCGGGTGAATTTGGAGCGGTACAGCAGCTCGGCCATCAGGATGAAGAGCGGCAGCGCGACCAGTTCGGTGGACGACAGCGCATTCCACACCGATTGGGCCAACAGCTTGTCCACCGGCATCGACCGGAAAATATACAGATTGCCGATACCTACACCCATCAGGCTCAGGCCGACCCACGCGCCGGCGCCCAACAGGGCAAACAGTAATAAGATGGTGGAAATGATAGGCATATTGATAGCGCAGTGATTAGTCGGCGGATAGGGATACGGCGTGGTCTTCGATCTCGACGGCGCGGCCCAGCGTGGCCTGACATAATCGCAGCGCCAACTGTATCGAGAGCATGACCGAGCCGAACGCCACGACCGCCGCCGGGTACACCAGCGGTATGTCGTTCGTGGTGCCGGAGGTGCGCCCGGTCATGCCATAGTTCCAGGCGAATTTCACCAGTGCATAGCTCAGGAATACGGAAATCGCCAGCCCGACGAAGGTACCGACGACCTCAAAAGCACGGGGATGCAAAGACTGGAAGAGCGTGACGCGGATGTGGCCGCCGCTGCGCAAGGTAAAAGCCGCGGCAAGGAATATGGCGGCGATGTGCAGGTACGCCGCCACCTCCCATACGATGCTCAGGCTGGTATTGAACAGGTTCCTGCTAAGGATTTCGCTGATTTGCAGCGCCGCGATCACAAAGATCAAGGCGCCGGACAGATAAGCCAGGAAACGGGACAAGCGGTCCGAGAAGTAAAGTAAGGTGTTCATTGCGCTATTCCAGTCTTTGGCATGTCCCTATTGCTTCTGGTAGTCGTCGACCACTGCTTGCGCTTTTGTGCCCATGCTTTTGACCGCTTTTTCGCGTATGGGGGCCGCTTTGTCACTCAGTTGCTTGTGCAGTTCGTCGCCCAGATCGCCGTTGGTCATGCCATGCTGCGCCAGTTGTTCCATTTTCTGCTTGTCATTTTCTTGCGCGGAAGCCCAGAACTCGGGTTCGAGCTTTTGGGCGATCTTCACGATGGCGGCCTGGTGTTCTTTGCTCAGCTCATTCCAGGCGTCCAGATTCACGCTGACGACATCGGTGTTCCAGGTCTGGCGGGTGGGGTAGCCGTACTTCAGCAGTTCCCAGAAAGAACCATCCACGGCGGAGGGCGAGGACGTCGCCACCGCGTCTATGGTGCCGGCTGCCAGCGCAGGCACGACGTCGCCCCAGGGCAACTGGACGGGCGTCATGCCGAGGGCGGCGAATATCTCGGTGGACGAGCGATCATAGCTGCGTATCTTTAGGCCCTGCAGGTCTTCCAGGGTTCTGATTTCCTTTTTGGTATATATCTGCTGTTGCGGCCAAGGGATCCGGAACAGGATCTTCTGGTTATTGGCTTGATAAATTTCATCCAGCAGCGGCATATAGGCTTTGCCAAAGTCCTGCAGCCCTTGGAAATCCTTGATCATGAAGGGCAGGGATTCGAGCCCCAGCAAGGGATTCTCGCCCACTTGCTGATTGAGCAGCATGTCGCCGATGGGCACCAGGCCATCGCGTACCGTGGCGAGCATCTCGGGTCCTTTGAAGCCCAGGGAACCCGAGGGGTGCAAGTTGATCTGCACTTCGCCGTTGGTGGCCTGCTTGACCTCTTCGGCGAAGCGGCCGACGTCTGTGACGATATAGTTGCTGTCGGGCCAGACCAGCGGCAAATCCCAGCTGGTCTTCGCCTGGGCCGATGTAGACGCGGCAAGGCCCAGCGCCGCGGCGATGATCATGTTCTTGATCTGTAGCAGTTTCATAGGTCTATCTCCCTGATAGATATGGCCAGGATTGGCGCAAGCGGTTGCTATGGTCGTTCATCTTATTCCAGCTGCCCGCATGCCTGCTTGATGCGCAGGCATCCCTGTTCGATCGCCTGCAGCGATGTGGCATACGACAGGCGAAGATAGGGCGACAGGCCGTAAGACGCGCCGTCCATGACGGCGGCGCCGGCCGCATCGAGCAGATACATGACAAGATCCCCATCGCTGCTTATGACGGCGCCTTGGGGCGTGCGTTTGCCCATCAGGCCCTGCACTTTGGGAAATAGGTAGAAAGCCCCCTGCGGCAGCACGCATTCAACGCCCGGTATGGACGCAATGATGCTGTGCATGAGGTCCCGCCGTTCTTTGTACAGGGTGCGCGTCTCTTCGATGAAGCCATGGTCTCCGCTGAGCGCGGCGATGGCGCCGGCCTGGCTGATGGATGAGACGCAGGTGGTGCTTTGGCCGATGAGCTTGGCGATGGCATTGACGAGCAGCGCGGGGCCTGCCGCATAGCCGACGCGCCAGCCCGTCATGGCGTAGCTCTTGGAGAACCCGTTGATGATCAGGGTGCGTTCCTTGAGCGCGGGCGCCGCCGCGACGATATTGATGTGCCGGTGTGCGTCGTAGACCAGCTGGCCGTAGATGTCGTCGGTCATCACCATGATGTGCGGATGGGCGGCAAGCACCTGCGCAAGCGCGGCGATTTCTTGCGCATCGTAGACGGCCCCGCTGGGATTGCCGGGTGAGTTCAGAATCAGCCAGCGGCTACGGGGCGTGATGCTGGCCTGCAGTGCCTGGGGTGTCAGCTTGAAAGCGCTGCGTTCGTCGCTGGCTGCAATAACCGGCACGCCTTCGGCCAGCTTGACGATGTCCGGATAAGACACCCAGTACGGCGCGGGTACGATGACTTCGTCGCCGGGGTTGAGGGTGGCCATGAAAGCTTCGTATATGAGTTGCTTGGCGCCGCTGCCTACGACGATCTGGTCGGGTTCATAAGCGCTGTCGGCTTCGTGCGTCAGTTTCTCCGCGATCAGCGCCCGCAAGCGGGGCACGCCCGGGGTCGCCGTGTAGTGCGTGTCGCCGCTGCGCAAGGCCTGGATGGCCGCGTCGACGATATGCGCTGGCGTATCCAGATCGGGCTCGCCTATCGTGAAGTCGATGATGTCGCGGCCTTCGGCCTGCAACTGTGTCACGCGTTTCTTTGCGGCAATGCTTGCGGATTGCTTGATGCTGTTTACACGCTCCGATAGCTGAATCGGCATTCCTACCCTCCTTTGATGGCGCACAAGGCGTCCGAGCGGCTATGGATCGCCGTCAGCGGCATGACGACGCTCGCCTGTCATGGACAGGTCTCCAGACGGAAATTTTAGGTATTCCCGTCTATTCAAGAAAGCGATAAATAGTTATAATTAACCATCACTTTTATTCATGAAAAAAGGGAATGGAACGCCAGTGGTTTCCTTGAAGCAGCTTGAAGCGCTCTACTGGATCATTGAACTCGGCACCTTCGAAAAGGCGGCGGCCAAGCTGCACACCACTCAATCGGCCGTGTCCAAGCGCATCCAGGAACTGGAAAGCTTCACCGGCA
>JAEWEH010000468.1 GCA_023389535.1 Pseudomonadota bacterium | reverse complement strand
CTGGCCAAACCACTTGGTATAAAGGGCGTCATACTGGCCATTGTCCTGCAGGGTTTTAAGCGCCTTGTTCACGACGGGAACCAGATCGCTGCCCTTGGGGAAGGCAATACCGTAAAAGTCCCCGCTTTTCAGCGAACCCACGACTTTCACGCGCCCCTGCCCGGCCGTCTTGGCGAAATACTGCAAGTTCGGCGTATCGTGCACCACCGCATCGACACGGCCGGTGGCCAGTTCCAGGAAGGCGTTATCAATATTGGGGAAGAGCTTGAGCTTCGCGTTCGGCACGTTGTCCTTCAGATAGTCCACGGTGGCGGTACCTATCTTTACGGCGACCGTCTTGCCTTCCAGATCCTTGGCGGTCTTGATCGAGGTGTTGTCATTGCCGACCAGGATGGCCAGACCGCTTTCATAGTAGGGGTCGGAAAAGTCGATGACCTTCTTGCGATCGTCGCGAATCGTGATGCCAGCGAGCGCGACATCGATATTACGGGTCTGCAGGCCGGGAATAATGCCGTTGAAGTCCATGGGACGCAGGGTGTATTTCAGGCCGGCCTGCTTGGCGATGGCGTCCCAAAGCTCGATGTCGAAACCGGTGTACTTGCCATCTTGCTTGAACTCGAAAGGCACGAAAGCGGTATCGGTGGCCACCAGCAGTTCTTTGCCCTGAGCCAGCGTATTACCCGCAGGCAGCGCCATCGCGAATGCCAGGCCGGCCAGTATGGCTTTGAATTTATTCTTGAACATGGTGTGTCTCCTTAAGGGTTCATTCGAGCGACAGCAGGGAGCGCGCGATGCGCGACCCCTGGCGGCGCACTGAAAGCTTATGGTAACTCAAAAGAAAGCCCGTTTAGAACGCCGGCACGATGGCCCCTTTGTACTTGTCGCTGATGAACTGCTTGACCTCGGGGCTGTTCAGCGCCTGGACCAGTTTCTTGACGCCGGGATCGTCCTTTTTGGCTTCCGTCGTGACAATAATATTTGCATAAGGCGAATCGGAGCCCTCGATGAACAAGGCATCTTTAACCGGATTCAAACCCGCCTCGAGCGCGTAGTTGGTATTGATCAATGCCATATCGACGTCCGGCAGCACACGCGGCAGCGTGGCCGCTTCCAGTTCGCGGAACTTCAGCTTCTTCGGATTTTCGGCGATATCACGGGCGGTCGCGAGGATATTGCCGGGGTCTTTCAGCTTGATCAAACCCTGCTTTTGCAACAGCAGCAAGGCGCGCGCACCGTTGGACGGATCATTGGGTATGGCCACCAGCGCCCCATCCTTCAAGTCCTTGATATCCTTGATCTTGGAAGAATAGGCGCCAAAAGGCTCGACATGGACCTGCCCCACCGTGACCAGCTTCGTTTTGTGTTCCTTGTTGAATGAATCCAGATAGGGCTGGTGCTGAAAAAAGTTGACGTCGATCTGGCCATCGGCCACTTGCTGGTTGGGCTGCACATAATCGGTGAACACCTTGATATCCAGCTCTACACCTTCTTTGGCCAGCGTAGGCTTGACGAACTCCAGCAGTTCCGCGTGCGGCACGGGCGTGGCGGCGACGCTGAGTTTTTCAGCCTGGGCGCCCGTAGCGGCGAACATGGCGGCCATCGACAGCGCCAGTACGGGCGCGATTGTTTTCAAGAACATAGGAAACTCCTGGCTAGTGCTATTTACGATTCAGCCTGGCGACCAGCCTGTCGCCAAACACCTGCAACAACTGAACCATGACCACAAGAATGACGACCGTCACAACCATGACGTCCGTCTGGTAACGTTGGTATCCGAAACGCAAGGCCAGATCGCCCAGGCCGCCCCCGCCAATGACGCCCGACATGGCCGAATAGCCCACCAGGGCGATGGCCGTCACGATAATAGCCGCCACAATGCCGGTGGTCGCTTCCGGGATCAGCGCCATCAAGACAGTCTGACGCGAATTGGCGCCCATCGCCCGGCAAGCTTCCGACACACCGGGATCGAGTTCGCGCAACACGTTTTCGACCAAGCGCGCAAAGAACGGCGCGGCGCTGGCCACTAGCGGCGGGATGGCGCCTTGCACACCCAGCGACGTACCCGCCAGCACCCGCGTCATCGGTATCATCACGATCAGAAGAATCAGGAAAGGCACGGAGCGCAGCACATTCACGACGAATGACAACACCTGATAGACCGGCGCATTGTCGAGCATCTGATGCCTGCTGGTCAGGAACAGAATCACACCCAGCGGCAAGCCTATGACCACGGTGAAAAGCAATGAAAAACCCGTCATCAGCAAGGTGTCTATGGTGGCTTCACCGATCAGCGCCCAGTCGATATTGGCCAGCATCATGGCTGCAGCTCCTCGCACTGGACCCCTTCCGCGGCGAAAAGCTCGACAACCTTGGCCTGCCCCGCTGCATCGCCCTGGACCGACACCACTAACTGGCCATAGGGCGTTTCCTTGATGCGGCTGACCGAGCCCTGCAAGATGCTCAGATCCAGCCCGAGTTCACGGCTGGCCCGACTGAGCATGGGCTGCACGGTCGCGTCGCCGCGAAAACTCAGGCGCAGCAGCCTGCCCTGTATGCCTTGCGCCATATCGCGCCAGCCTTCGGCGTCCACGCCGCTTTCGGAGAGCAGGGACTGCGTGACTGGATGCTGGGGATGCAGGAAGACATCGACCACGGCCCCACACTCGACGATCTTGCCGGCATCGATCACCGCCACACGATCGCACACCGCGCGTATCACGTCCATTCCGTGGGTGATCAAGACAATGGTTAGCCCCAGCCGCTTGTTGATATCCAGCAGCAGACGCAGGATGGACTGTGTGGTTTCCGGGTCCAACGCCGACGTGGCTTCGTCGCACAGCAACAGCGTGGGGCGGCTTGCCAGCGCGCGTGCGATGCCCACCCGCTGTTGCTGCCCGCCCGATAATTGCCGCGGATATTTGGCCGCATGCTCGGTCAGCCCCACCAAGGCCAGCATCTCGTGTGCGCGCTTTTCTTGTTCTGCGCGGCGCATGCCGGCCAGCCGCAAGGGGAAGCACACATTGTCCAGCACGGTGCGCGAACGCAAGAGATTGAAGTGCTGGAACACCATGCCTACGTTCTGGCGGAACGCCCGCAGTTCGGCATCGTTCAGTTGGGTAATATTCTGCCCGCCGACCCACACCTCGCCTTGCGATGGCCTTTCCAGCAGGTTGAGCATGCGTATCAAGGTGCTTTTGCCCGCCCCGGAGCGGCCGATAATGCCAAAGATTTCGCCCTGGTCAATATGCAAATCGATTCCATCCAAGGCGCGCGAGACGCGTCCTGGCGTGGCATAGATTTTCTGTATATTTTTTAGGCGAATCAAAATGGGGACTTTCTCGGAAAGCGGCCACGCTGATGGCGGAATAAGCAGCCCAATTTAACATAACCGGCGATGCAGTTTTATAGTCGCCTTATGGTTTTACAGCATATAAAGCGCACTACAAATCATGAAGCGAAAGATACCGCCACATCGGCTGGTCGTGACCCACGCATTATATAAAACCGTAAAAAAAAACCAGTCCGTGATAGACTGGTTTCTGTGATGCAGGTTGGTGGGTCGTGCGCGGCTCGAACGCGCGACCAACGGATTAAAAGTCCGGTGCTCTACCGACTGAGCTAACGACCCAACCGAAGACAGCGATTATGGCGTCTTTTAGAAAAGCTGTCAAATCGACACCTATGGTCAAATACCGCGCCCTCAAATTGAACATCCTGTCCGATTTGCATTTGGGGCACGCCGGGCTGCCCTTGCCTGACACCGACGCCGACATCGTCATACTAGCCGGCGACATCAGTCGCCCCCGCGAAGCCATGGCCTGGGCCAGCGGCATAACTAAGCCTGTGCTGTATGTACCGGGCAACCACGAATTCTACGGCAGCAATATCCGCCACACTATCGCCGAGTTGAGGCGGCTGGCTGCCGGCACACAAATCCATGTGCTGGATAACGAGGCCATTACATTTCGGGGAGTGCGTTTCCTGGGAAGCACGCTATGGACCGACTTCAACCTGGACGGCGCTGGCGCGGCGCGCGGACAAGCCATTACAGAAGCACTGGGATTCATACGCGATTTTGTGCGGATCGACTCGGAAACCAGCCCGGGCGGCAAGCTGACCCCCG
>JAEWEH010000466.1 GCA_023389535.1 Pseudomonadota bacterium | reverse complement strand
TTACGGCGATGCGTGCCCGAGGCGCCAAGGCAACGGACATCGTGATTCTGGTTGTGGCCTCCGACGACGGCGTCATGCCGCAAACGCGTGAAGCGATTCACCACGCCCAGGCAGCAAACGTTCCGCTCGTGGTGGCGATCACCAAGATCGACAAGCCCGAAGGCAATCCCGAGCGTGTGAAACAGGAACTGGTGGCCGAACAGGTCGTGCCGGAAGAATACGGCGGCGATGTCCCCTTCGTGGGCGTGTCGGCCAAGACTGGCGAGGGCATCGACGATCTGCTCGAGAACGTTCTCCTGCAGGCGGAGATCTTGGAGCTGACGTCGGCCGTCGAAGCGCCCGCCAAGGGTCTCGTCATCGAAGCCCGTCTGGACAAGGGCCGCGGCCCGGTTGCGACCATTCTGGTGCAGAGCGGCACGCTCAAGCGCGGCGACGCCGTGCTGGTGGGCGCAAGCTTCGGCCGCGTTCGCGCCATGCTGAGCGACCAGGGCAAGGCTGTCAGCGAGGCGGGGCCGTCCATTCCAGTGGAGATCCAGGGTCTGACAGAAGTGCCGCAGGCGGGTGACGAACTCATCGCGATGGCCGACGAGCGTAAGGCGCGCGAAATCGCGCTGTTCCGCCAAGGCAAATTCCGCGACGTCAAGCTGGCACGCCAGCAGGCCGCCAAGCTCGAGTCCATGTTCGACAACATGGGCGAAGGCAGCCAGACCCTCGCGCTCATCATCAAGACCGATGTGCAAGGTTCGCAGGAAGCGTTGGTCCAGTCACTGGTCAAGCTCTCTACCGACGAAGTCCGGGTCCAGGTGGTTCACGCAGCGGTGGGCGGCATTTCGGAAAGCGACGTCAACCTGGCGATCGCATCGAATGCAGTCATCATCGGGTTTAACGTCCGCGCCGAGCAAAGCGCCAAGAAGTTGGCCGACGGCAATGGCATCGACCTGCGCTACTACAACATCATCTACGATGCCGTCGATGACGTACGCAAGGCCATGTCCGGCATGCTGGCGCCCGAGAAGCGCGAGGAAGTCATCGGCATGGCCGAAATCCGCGAGGTCTACAATGTCTCGCGCATCGGCAACATCGCCGGTTGCATGGTCACCGACGGCATTGTGCGGCGCGACGCGCAAGTGCGTTTGCTGCGCAACCACGTGGTTCAATGGACGGGCTGGCTGGATTCCCTGCGGCGCTTCAAGGACGACGTCAAAGAGGTCAAGTCCGGCTTCGACTGCGGTATTACGCTTAAAGGCAATAACGACATCCAGATCGGCGATCAGCTTGAAATCTTCGAGATCAAAGAAATCGCCCGGACACTGTAATCATGGGTCGCCATAAATCCAAACCCGCCGCGGGCCGCAATACCCGCCTGGCCGATCAGATCCAAAAGGATCTGGCCGGCCTGATCCAGCGCGAGATCGATGTCTCGCGGGCGGGCCTCATCACGCTGACCGGCGTCGAGCTTTCCGCCGATTACGCCCATGCCAAGGTGTATTTCACCGTCATGGGCGCCGAGCCGGAAACGGCGCGCGCTGCGCTGACCGAAAAGGCCGGCTGGCTGCACTCGCTGCTGTTCAAGTTGCTGCACATTCATACCGTTCCCACCCTGCGCTTCATTCACGACGACCAGCTGGCTCGTGGCATCGCGCTGTCGCATTTGATCGACCAGGCTAATCGCCCTCAGGCCGAAACCTTCAAACCCTCGGAACCCGAGGACCCCGACGAACAGCCCTGAGGCTGTCGTTTTTTCATGGACTCTTAAAACGATGGCTTCCCGACGCGGGCAGATGCTCGATGGTGTCCTGTTGCTGGACAAACCGGAAGGTTTATCCAGCAGCCACGCCCTGCAGCGCGCCAAGCGCGCGCTGGATGCGCGCAAGGCCGGCCATACTGGCACGCTGGATCCTTTCGCCACCGGCTTGCTGGTGTGCTGCCTGGGGCGCGCTACCAAGATTTCCGGCCACATGCTCAATGCCGATAAAGGCTATGTCGCCACTTTGCAGTTCGGTCAGGAAACTGACAGCGGCGATTTGACGGGCCACATCGTCAGCGAGGCCGCAGCCGACTTTGCGGGTGTGGAGCACGCAGACCTGGAAGCCGCGCTGGCGGAATTTCGCGGGCAGATCGAACAGATTCCGCCCATGTATTCAGCGCTGAAGCGCGACGGCAAGCCCTTGTACGAATATGCGCGCCAGGGCATAGAGCTGGACCGGCCGCCGCGCCAGGTCACCCTGCACAAACTGGAATTGCTGGAACTGGATGGGATGCGGGCAACGATCGAAGTCCAATGCAGCAAAGGTACTTATATACGCACCCTGGCACAGGATATCGGTCGCCGGCTAGGCTGCGGGGCGCATCTGGTGGCGCTGAGGCGTACAGAGGTGGGACCATTCCGCCTGGAAGACGCAGTAGGGCTGGAAGCATTGCAGGCCATGCCCGAACCCCAGACCGCCCTGATTGCCCTGAATGCCTTGCCCGCCGGCCTGCTGCCGGCAACCCCCAAACAAAAGGATGAATTATGAATCGCGCCTTGCGCAATGTGGCGATCATCGCCCACGTCGATCACGGTAAAACGACGCTAGTGGACCAGTTGCTGCGCCAGTCGGGTACTTTCCGCGACAACCAGCAGATTTCCGAACGGGTCATGGATTCAGGCGATATCGAGAAAGAGCGCGGTATCACCATCCTGGCCAAGAACTGTGCCGTCCAGTACGAGGGCACGCACATCAACATCATCGACACCCCGGGGCACGCGGACTTCGGCGGCGAAGTCGAGCGCGTGCTGTCCATGGTCGACGGCGTCGTGCTGCTGGTCGATGCGGTCGAAGGGCCCATGCCCCAGACCCGCTTCGTGACCCGCAAGGCATTGGCGCTGGGCCTGAAGCCCATCGTGCTGGTCAACAAGATAGACCGCCAGGGCGCACGCCCGGATTTCGTCATCAATGCCACCTTCGACCTGTTCGACAAACTGGGCGCCACGGAAGAGCAATTGGACTTCCCGGTGATCTACGCGTCGGGATTGGCGGGCTATGCCGGCCTGACCGAAGACGTCAGGGAAGGCGACATGCGGCCGCTGTTCGAAGCCATACTGAAGTATGTGCCGCAGCGCGAAGATGACGCGGATGGACCGTTCCAGATGCAGATCATTTCGCTGGACTACAGCAGCTATGTGGGCAAGATAGGCGTGGGCCGCATCAATCGCGGCCGCCTGCGCCCCGGGCAGGACGTGGTGGTGAAGTTCGGGCCGGAAGGCCAGCCCATCAAGAATCGCGTCAATCAGGTGCTGAAGTTCCAGGGTCTGGAGCGTGTGCTGGTCGACGAGGCCCAGGCAGGCGATATCGTGCTGATCAACGGCATCGAGGAAGTAGGCATAGGCTGCACGCTGACAGACCCGGCCAAGCAGGAAGCCCTGCCCATGCTGCGTATCGACGAACCGACCCTGACCATGAATTTCATGGTCAACACCTCGCCCCTGGCGGGCCGGGAAGGCAAGTTCGTCACCAGCCGCCAATTGCGTGATCGCCTAGACCGCGAATTGAAATCCAATGTGGCGCTGCGTGTGCATGACACCGACGACGACACAGTGTTTGAAGTTAGCGGACGCGGCGAGCTGCACCTGACCATCTTGCTGGAAAACATGCGCCGCGAAGGCTACGAGCTGGCTGTGTCGCGGCCGCGCGTGGTCTTGAAGGAAGAAAACGGCGTGCGCATGGAGCCCTACGAGCTGCTGACGGTGGACGTCGAGGACGGCCATCAGGGCGGCGTCATGGAAGAACTCGGCCGGCGCAAGGGAGATCTGCAGGACATGCAGGCCGACGGTCGCGGCCGTACCCGCCTGGAATACCGCATCCCCGCGCGCGGACTGATCGGCTTCCAAAGCGAGTTCATGACGCTGACACGCGGCACCGGCTTGATGAGCCACATTTTCGACGACTACGCCCCGATGCGGGAAGGTGGCGTGGGCGATCGGCGCAACGGCGTGCTGATCAGCCAGGACGATGGTGCGGCGGTGGCTTATGCCTTATGGAAACTGCAAGATCGCGGGCGCATGTTCGTGTCGCCGCAGGATCCGTTGTACGAAGGCATGATCATCGGCATCCACAGTCGCGAAAATGACCTGGTGGTGAACCCCATCAAGGAAAAGAAGCTGACCAACGTACGCGCCTCTGGCAAGGACGAGCATATCGACCTGGTCCCGCCCATCCAGCTTACGCTGGAATACGCAGTGGAATTCATCAACGACGATGAACTGGTCGAAGTCACGCCCAAATCCATCCGCCTGCGCAAGCGCTACCTGCAAGAGCACGAACGCCGCCGCATGTCGCGAGAGGCAAGCTGATAAAAAAGCGAGGCACTATGCCTCGTTTTTTTTCTTTGGAGGAGGGTGAATCCAGCCGTTTTACCAGCGCCCCACCGCCTGACCAACCCGAATGTCCCGGGCCCGCGTGGCAGGCGCGCGAGCCCGGGACGGCGCAAGAGTTCTTCAAGCAGCAAGCAACACTGCAGAAGCAGGCCAAGCACCCAACCAGTCCCATCGGCGCCCCAAACACAAAACCACGCAGCGGGACGGGTGGCGGGCGCCGGACGCAGCGACTTTCGGGGCTGAGCGAGCCGCTTGTGAAGGAA
Organism: Pseudomonadota bacterium; assembly: GCA_023389535.1. Taxonomy (GTDB): domain Bacteria; phylum Pseudomonadota; class Gammaproteobacteria; order Burkholderiales; family Burkholderiaceae_B; genus UBA6240. Next base: position 2,709 of record JAEWEH010000466.1, on the reverse strand, counting down.
GCCCGAACGGGCGGACGAACAAGGCGACGCGATGTTCGGCGCGCAGGGCGCCGAACCAAGCACGAGGAGCAAGGCCGGCCCCCGCCACCCGGCACGCGTCAATAGAAACGGGAAGCGCCAGATTAACTGGCACGCGTCAATAGAAGCGGGTAGCGCCACATTAACTGGCACGCGTCAATAGAAGCAGGCAACGCCACGAGACCCGGCGCGGGTCAATAGAATAGAAGGAGGCGACGCCACCAGAATTGGTTCGGGTAAATGGAGCCAGCAGCACTACATCACCCAGCACGCATCTTAAGAACGCCTTGATCCCTACAGCACAAAAGGCCGTCCCGTAACCGGCGTCGTCGCCACAGCCATGTCCTGCTCTTCCATGATCCCCGCCTGCCACCCCTTGCGGCCCGCCTCGATCGCCAGCTTGAAGGCTTCCGCCATCAGCACCGGATCATGCGCATTCGACACCGCCGAATTCAACAGCACCGCATCAAAGCCAAGCTCCATCGCCTGCGCCGCATCCATCGGCGAACCTATGCCGGCATCGACGATCAAGGGTACATCCGTAAGGCGCTCCCGCAGCGTGCGCAAGGCATACGGATTGATCAGCCCCTGACCAGACCCGATCGGCGCGCCCCAAGGCATCAGAATCCGGCAGCCCACATCCAGCAGCCGTTGGCACGTCACCAGGTCGTCCGTGCAATAAGGAAAGACCTCGAACCCATCCTTCACCAACGTTTCCGCTGCCCGGACCAGCTCGAAGGGATCCGGCTGCAGCGTGTACTGGTCGCCGATGACCTCCAGCTTGATCCAATGCGTGTCGAAGACCTCACGCGCCATATGCGCCAGCGAAATCGCTTCAGCGGCTGTGTGGCAACCCGCGGTATTCGGCAACAAGTGCGCACCGCTCTGCCGGATCAGTTGAAAGAAAGAGGGCTGCCCGTTGGGGCTGGTGTCGCTGCCCGCCACGGCCATCTGCCGCTTAAGGGCTACGGTGACCACTTGCGCGCCCGAAGCCTGTATGGCTTGTTCCAATACCAGCGGCGAGGGATAGCCCGCGGTGCCCAGAAAGAAACGGCTGGACAATTCAGTGTCAGCGATGGTCCAGCTCATTTTAGCCCCCGCTGATCGGTTCGAAGGTGGTCACTTCGTCGCTGTCGCTCAGCACGAAGGCAGCGCGCGACTGCTTGGCCACATGGCGGCCATTGACCGCGGTGGCAATGGGCGCATCCGGCCGGGCATCTTTACCCAGACTGTGCAGCAGCGCCTCTAGAGTCGATGACGGGGCGATGCTGTGCTCCTGGCCATTGACGGTTATGCGGATAGTACTCACTTTACGTATGCTCGGTGTATTGTGTAGTTGAAAAAACGTGCGCCAGTGCATCGTCGGCCAGCGCCGGCGCGATCAGCCAGCCATGGCGGAATAAGCCATTGATGCGGGTCAGGCCGGGTTCATGCTCGATGCGCGGCAAGTTGTCGACCAGGGCCGGACGCAGGTTGGTTTCGCTATGCACGACCCGGGCCTCAGCGAGCGCCGGCATGATGCTATGGGCCGCAGCTAATAATTCTACCGTGCTGCGCAAGGACACGGGCGAGCGGTCCTCGCTTTCAATTTCAGACGCGCCCACCACGATGATGTCGCCCTTGCGTGGCACCACATAGACACGGTGGCGCGGATGCATCAAACGGGCCGGGCGGTGCAGGCGCACGCCGGGGGCATGCAGCCAGAAGATCTCGCCGCGCACACCGCGAACATTCGTGCATGAAATGTCGTTGCTGTGCCCGGCACCCGGTTCGCGCCGCGCACCCAGCCCCCGTACATCGAACACATGATCAAAGGCGAAGCTGCGATCCGCCGTGTGCAACACGCCTGGCTCGACGGCAGTGATGGCGCTGCTCCAATGCCAGTCCGCGGAAGCGGCCCCCGCATGCAGGCCTTGCATGGCTTCAATGGTATTCAGCTGTCCTTCGTGGGGCAGCAGCCATGACTGCGAAGGCCCATGTATGTCAGGCTCGAGTTCCGCCAGCTGAACCGGCGAAATGGCTTGTGGCGTGTGGCCTGCGGGAGCTTTCTGCTCCAGCAGGCTGATGATGCGGCGCGCCGCGCCGGTATCGTGGCGATGGGCCAACAGCAGGCTGCCTGCGCGAGACAGGGAAACCTGGCCTGGCAGTTCGGGAATGATTTCGCCCCAGCGTTGCAATGATCGCAGCCCATAGTTGAATACATTCATGTCGGCGCATTCGAGTTCCGCTGTGGGGCTGAGCATGCCGGCTGCCGTCCAGCCGGCCGCGCCGCGGGCCTGGGGACCCGGTGCGGGGTCGAAAACGCTGACCCGATGGCCCGCCTGGGTCAGTAGATAAGTAAGCAGGCGCCCGAGCAATCCTGCTCCGGCAATGCCAATATTCATATGTATGCCTGAGGAAGTGAGGGTGTGTCGCGAGGGCGATTCCATTTTCGGAAATTGAATCAAAGTTTCGATCTTAAATATAAATTAGTCAACTTTTTTTCTAAAAAACGGTACAATTTATTCCTATTTTTAAAATATCACTGATATGACTACGGCTAACCCTATTATCCTCGACGAGCAGAAAATCGACGGCAATACCCCTACGATGCGTCTTTTCGCTTTGCTGGAGGTGATCGCCCAGAAGAATCAGTATTTTTCCTTGCAGAGCCTGGTCGATGAACTGGGTCTGCCCAAGCCCACCCTGCAC
>JAEWEH010000435.1 GCA_023389535.1 Pseudomonadota bacterium | reverse complement strand
ACCAGGCCATGCTGCACGGCTGTACCGTGGGCGAAGGGTCCTTGATCGGCATCCAGGCCGTGGTGCTGAACCGGGCCGTCATTGGCAAGGGCTGTCTGGTGGGCGCCGGCGCCGTGGTAACGGAAGGCAAGGTGTTCCCGGACTATTCGCTGATACTGGGCGCACCGGCCAAGGTGGAGCGTACGCTCAGCGAAGAAGAAGTCGCCAACCTGCGCGACAACACACAAACCTATATCGAACGCGCGGCCCGCTATAAGTCCGACCTTCAGCCGGTTTGACGCAGCGGCGGCCGGCGCGTCGCCCCGCAAGGGCAAAAGCCAGGCGCTGGATATCAGGCCCTGAATTCCGGGGGCTTCGTGCAAGGCGCTGGTGCGCTGCTTTCATGCAAGGCCACAGTCCGCACGAATTTTTGCGGACATCGGCCGACCATTGCGGCCCTCAGGTCAGGTTGTCCCGTGCCCAGGCTTCGCATTCCACGGCCAGGTCCATCATGGCCTTGATGATCAGCGCTTCGGGCATGCCTTCCTGACGGCGTTCTTCGGCGTAGCGCTCCATGCTTTCCGTGGTGGGGAACCAGTCTTTTTCAGGCTGCAGTTCCAGGCCATTCACGTGCTTGATGTTGCCGTTGGGCAGGATGTACCAGTTGTTCATATCGCGATCATAAAGCACGAACGGCCGTTTTAAAGTCGCGTATTATGGCAGCCATTGTCAGTGCCGTGGCGGCTCCGGGGTCGCGCGTTGGCCTGGCATGGTCGATATTTATTGCTGGAGTATTTGATGGGCCGGGCTAATCCCGTATCGGTTTCCGCGCCGACTTATGGTGCGACCCACCCGCTTGCGGGCATAGGCATGCTGGTGCTGTCGTCCTGGGCCCTGTCGGGCCTGGATGCCAGCGGCAAGTGGGTGATGGGCCTGGGGGTGCCCTTGTTTGTCATGTGCTGGGTGCGCTACGTCGTGCATCTGCTACTGGTGCTGGGGCTGGTGCTGCCCAGCCGCGGACTGCGGGTGTTTCGCAGCATACGGCCTCAGGCCCAGGTGGCGCGCGGGTCGGCCATGCTGGCGGCCACCTTGTCATTTTTTACAGCGCTGCATTACCTGCCTCAGGCCGAGGCCACGGCCATCAACTTTCTTGCGCCCCTGATCATGCTGTCGGTCGCGCCGTGGGTACTGAAGGAGCCTGCGCGGATATCGCGCTGGGTGGCCGCCGGGGTGGGCTTTCTTGGGGTGTTGATCATTATCCGCCCCGGCGCGGGCCTGGACCCGGTGGGTACGGCCTTTGGCCTGCTGACCGCCTGCCTGTTCGCGGTGCAATATCTCGCCACGCGGCGCGTGGCGGTGGACGACCCGCTGACAACGCTGGTCTGGAGCGGCGCGGTGGGCAGCCTGTGCCTGACGGTGGCCCTTCCGTTCATTCTGCCTGCCGCGCTGCCGTTCCTGGCGGCCCTCAGCCCCGGCCAGTGGGTGATCCTGATTTCCACGGGTTTCTGGGGCGCGGTGGGGCATTTGCTGCAAATACAAGCGTATCGCTATGCGCCGGCATCCATGCTGGCGCCTTTCATCTACCTGCAGATCCTCAGCGCCGCGGCGCTGGGCTGGCTGATCTGGGGGCAATTCCCCGATGCGGTGTCCTGGCTGGGCATAGCCATTGTGTGCCTGAGCGGCATCACGATAGGGTTGGTGGAATGGAGAGGCCGTAAATTATAATCGCGCCATGACGAAGAAAATCCTGATTGTCCGCACGTCCTCGCTGGGCGACCTGGTGCACATGCTGCCGGCAGTATCCGACATCGCGCAGCACATACCGGGCGCGCAAATCGACTGGATCGTCGAGGAAAGCTTCGCGGAAATCCCCACATGGCATCCGGCTGTCCACGAAGCCATACCGGTGGCCCATCGCCGCTGGCGCAAGCATTGGTGGTCGCCGGAAACGCGCGCGGCGCGTGCGGCGCTACGCAAAGACTTGGGCAGCCGCCAGTACGACGTGGTGCTGGACATGCAGGCGCTGATGAAGTCCGTATGGCTGGTGCGGCAGACGCATGGCGTGCGCCATGGCCTGGACAGGCGCTCGGCGCGCGAACCCCTGGCGTCCTTCTTTTACGATGTCAAACATACGGTGAACTTCTGGCAGCCGGCCGTCAAGCGCCAGCGCGAGCTGGCCGCGGCGGCTTTCGGCTATACCTATAGCGGTGAACCGGATTTCAATCTGGGCCGTATTACCGATGGTGTGCAGATCCAGCCTTATGCTGTCATCATGCCGTCGGCCAGTCGCGATGACAAGCTCTGGCCCGCGGAAAACTGGCGCAAGGTATTTGGCCGTTTACGCGAGCATGGCCTGCAACTGCGCTTGTTGTCGGGCAATGCCGCCGAGACGGAAAGGGCGCAGCAGCTGGTGGCCGGTTGCGATTATGCTCAGGTTCTGCCCCGCATGAATTTGACCGAGGTGGCCAAGGTATTGGCGTCGGCGCGTATCATGGTGGGGCTGGACAGCGGCCTGACGCATTTGTCGGCCGGGCTGGGCAGGCCCACCATCGGGATATACAAAGCCTCCACGCCCGTGCGTACCCCGCTGGAAGGGCCGGCCTATACCGCCAGCCTGGGCGAGCGGGGCAACGCGCCTTCGGCGGAAACGGTGCTTAGCGCCATAGACCAAGCGCTGGTTTTCGACGAGTCCGCGCATGCTGACCTGCCGGGCGGCAGCGCGCCCTTATAAAATCTTTTGGCCGGCTCGCGGGCATCGTTTTGAATCGTTTTTTCTATACCGCCCTGATACGCATTCTTTCTCCTGGCCTGCTGGGCTGGATGGCTAGCCGCGCGCGCCGTTCCGGTGGCGAGTGGGGCGTGACGTCGGGCGCGCGCTTCGGGCGCTATGTGAAGTCCGACGCCTTGCCCGGCGCAGTATGGGTGCATGCCGTCAGCCTGGGCGAAACCCGCGCCGCCCAACCTTTCATACAGTCCTTGCTGGATCGCGGCGAGACCGTGCTGCTGACCCACATGACGGTAACGGGCAAGGCGGAAGGGCAGCGTGCGTTTGCCGCGGCAATCGCCGAAGGGCGCCTGAAGCAGCAATGGCTGCCCTATGATTTTCCGGGCAGCACGCGACGCTTCATGGAGTTCTACCAGCCCAGCGCCGGCGTGCTGATCGAACGCGAAGTCTGGCCCAACCTGCTGGCGGCGGCCAAGCGCTGTAACGTGCCGATGATGCTGGTCAGTGCGCGGTTTTCCGATCATGCCCTGCATCAAAGCCTGCGCCTGGGCAGTGTGATGCGCCATGCCTACGGCAGCTTTGCAGCGGTTTACGCCCAGACCTTGCACGATGCCCAGCGCCTGGAGCAGGCGGGTGCGGTGGCTGCGCGGATCTCCGGAAACTTCAAATTCGACATCAGTTTGCCGGAAGACAAAATACAGCGGGGGCGCGACTTCTCGGCGCACTTGGGGCGCAAGGTCATCGTCATTGCCAGTACCCGCGAGGGCGAGGACAAGCTCTTCATACATGCCATCGGCCGGCAAATGAAACGTGCGCGAGCGCAGGGCCGCAATCTGTCGGAAAGGGTGTTGTTCTGCCTGGTGCCGCGCCACCCCGAACGCTTTGACGAAGCGGCGGCGCTGCTTGCGGAGGCGGGCTTGCCTTTTGTGCGCCGATCGCAGTTGATCGAGGCGGGCGATTGCAGCACCACCGCGTTGCGTGTCTGCGGCGAGGCCGCCGTGCTGTTGGGCGATAGCCTGGGCGAAATGTTTTGGTATTACGCCATGGCGCAGGTGGCTATCGTTGCAGGCAGCTTTCTGCCCTTTGGCGGGCAGAACC
>JAEWEH010000376.1 GCA_023389535.1 Pseudomonadota bacterium | reverse complement strand
CTATTGGCCTGCGCGAACATCATCAATTCGACATCTGTGGGATTGCGGCCCAGGCGCTGGAACGCATCGACCAGATAGTCGATTTCATCGTCCGATAGCGCCAGCCCCAGTGCGCGGTTGGCTTCTTCCAACGCGGCGGCGCCCTGGCCGATGATGTCCACCGTCTGCAAGGGCTTGCCCGGCAGCGAGGCAAACAGCGCCTGGCCGTCGAAAGCGGCGTCGACGACGGTTTCCGTCATGCGGTCATGCAAGCAATCGGCGATCCGCGCCAGTTGATCGGCATCCAGCGTCTTGGCGCCCAGCAGCCCGCGGGTCGGAGTGATCAGGTAGCGCACGCCCCGTTCGATACGCCGCACGGCGGGCAGGCCGCAGTTATGCGCGATGTCGGTGGCCTTGCTAGCCCAGGGAGAAACAGTGCCGAAGCGCGGGAATACGCGCAGCACCAGGGTGTTCTTGCCTTCCTTTGTCGCGTCGGCGTCAACGGAACCATAGTCCAGCAATTGTTCCAGCCTGCCTTGTTCCTGCGGCGTGAGATCTGCATCGGCCCAGACATAATGCTCGAAAAGACCCTGGATGTCCGCAATGGGCAGATCAAGTTCAGCGAACCTTTGGAGCAGCCGTTCGCGGCGAAAGGGAGACAGGACCGAGGAGCCAAGAAAATACTGAATAGAGTTCACGACGCTGCGCAGGCAAAATGAAGAGGAAAAGGCCATTTTACCTGTTTGCGTCGCTGGCTATCTCCTTCGCAGGGTTCCGGCTAGCCCCCTTCGCCATCAGGCTTCAGGATAGATTACCTCGAGCACATCCAGCTCATCCACGCCTGCCGGCGTCCGCAGGGTGACGGTATCGCCCTCGCGGGCCTTCAGCAAGGCCCGCGCCACCGGGGAAATCCAGCTGATGCAGCCTTGCAGAGGCTCGGCTTCGTCGACACCCACGATGGTGACACGGAATTCTTCCCCCGCTTTGTCCGAGTACACCACGGTCGCGCCAAAGAAAATCTGATCCTTGTTTGGCTGCTGCGAAGGGTCCACGACCTCGGCCTTTTCCAGGCGTTTGGTCAGGAAGCGCATGCGGCGGTCGATTTCGCGCAAACGCTTCTTGCCGTACAGGTAATCGCCATTTTCAGAGCGGTCGCCATTGGATGCGGCCCAGGACACCACCTGCACCACCGATGGGCGTTCTTCGTTCATCAAGTGCGTCAGCTCGGCGCGCAGGCGCTGATAGCCTTGCTTGGTCATGTAATTCTTGGTGCCCGCCGGCAAGCTGACAGCTTCCGGGCCCAGGTCGTCGTCATCCTCGTCGTCGTCGGATTCTTTGACAAATGCTTTGCTCATATCATGCCACCTATATCCAATCGTGCCATACAGGCTTCAAGCCGGTAGGCAGGGGCGGAAGTTCGCCCAGATCCAGCCTGCCTTCCTTGGGGCTATGGAAGTCCGATCCGCAAGAGGCCAGGAAGCCGTACTGCCGCGCCACCCCGGCGTACTTTGCGTACTGGTCCGGAGTGTGGCTGCCGGTGACGACCTCGATCGCCGTACCGCCCAGGTCCTTGAACTGTTCAAATAGCGCGTCGCACTGCATGGGGCTGTAATCGTAGCGCCCGGGATGGGCAATGGCGGCACGTCCTCCCGCCCCCAATATCCAACCCAGGGCTTGTTCCAGTGTGGCCCATTGCATGGGCACCGTCGCCGGGCCGCCATCGCCAAGGTACTTGTCGAACACCGCCTGCATGGTCTTGCAGTAGCCGCGATCAACTAAAAAACGGGCGAAATGGGTGCGGCTGATCAGCAAGGGGTTGCCGGCGTAAGATAAGGCGCCTTCATAGCTGCCCGGTATGCCCAGCGCTGAAAGTTTGTCTGCCATACGATGCGCCCTTTCCGCGCGGCCACCGCGTATCGCTGCAAGGCCGGCATTCAGCACGGCATTGTTTTCGTCCACATTCAGGCCCAGTATATGGACAGTCTGGCCCGCCCAGCTTACAGAAATTTCCACACCGGCGACGAACTGCATGCCCAACTGCGCAGCCGCCTGCCTTGCCGGGGCGATGCCCGCCAATTCATCGTGGTCCGTCAGGGCCCACAGTTGCACGCCACGGTCGCTCGCGCGCACGGCAAGCTGCGCCGGGTCCAAGACGCCGTCGGAAACCGTTGAATGACAATGCAGATCAGCTTTTATGGCCATGGCAAAAACAGGTGTCAAATATAAGGCGCTGCCCGCTTCGGGCAACCATGAAGTTCGATGCGTTCAGCATCCCGACAGGCTGTGCCGCATGCCAGCCGTCGGCATGCTCGGCCGATGGGCTGGCGCCGCAACGCCTTATGGAGCGTTCCGCCCGCAAAAAGAACTGTCGGCGGGAGACCGCTATGGTCCAGTGTACGCCGTTCAAGCCAGCAGGAAACGCTCGATCGGATCGATTTGATCCCCGCTGCGCAGCGTGGGCGCATGTCCTACGTCCGGTACCTCGTGCAAGCTGGCGCGGGGATTACGCTGCAGCATGTCCTTTGCTGTGTCCGCCGTCAGAAGATCCGATTGCATGCCACGCATGATCAGTATAGGCCCCCGCATGCTTTCGTAAGCGGCCCAAAGCAGGCCTTCGGACGCGCGTATCGATTCGGGCGTCTGGTTTGCCATGGCTTGCGCGATGCGCAAGTCATAATGCTGCACCCACAGCCCATCGACCTCATTAAATACGTGTTTGGTAAGCGCTTCCCAGCCCGCTTCGTCATGATTGCCGAAACCGGCTGAAACACTGCGCACATGATCCACGGCCTGCTGGAAAGAGCTGTATTGCACGGGCTTGCCAACGTAGTCACCGATACGCTGCAGGCCGCTGAAATTCAGTTGGGGCCCGATATCATTCAGCACGATCTTGCCCAGCGGCACACTGCTGTCGGCTGACAGACCCAATATGCCGCGCGCGGGACGCAGCATGGCCGACATGGCCAGTGTGCCCGCCAGCCCCATGGCGATCAAGCCGCCCATGGAAGTCCCCACCCAGTCCAGGCGCGCAGGCTGGAGCCGCGCGATCAAGGTCAGCATGTCCGCGACATACTGCGGCACGACATAGCTGCCGGCATCGATCAGCCAGTCCGACTTGCCGCGGCCAACCACATCGGGGCACACGACACGATAGTGGCTGGACAGCCGTGCCGCCAACTGATCGAAGTCTCGACCGGAACGGGTCAGGCCGTGCACACACAAC
>JAEWEH010000316.1 GCA_023389535.1 Pseudomonadota bacterium | reverse complement strand
ACCCAAAGTTTCGGAAAAGCCCCGGAGCCGACTATAATCCTATTCGTTCAAGTACTTGTAGCGGTTTTTTCACCCATCCATGTCTGTCGACGTCCTTACTTTCGGTCTGAATCACGTTTCCGCGCCGGTGTCGGTGCGCGAACGGGTGTCGTTTCCGGTCGACGTCCTGCAGCCCGCCCTGAATGGCCTCAGGTCTGCTTTTGGCTCGGCGGTGAAGGAAGCGGCCATACTGTCCACCTGTAATCGCACGGAAATATACTGTGCGGCCGATCCACAGGTGTCTGAACAATTGCCTGCCTGGCTGGCGGATTTCAATCGCCTGGAAGCGGGCAGCCTGCAGCCTCATCTGTACCAGTATCAGCAAAATGCGGCGGTTCGCCATGCGTTCCGCGTGGCCAGCGGGCTGGATTCGATGGTGCTGGGCGAGCCGCAGATCCTTGGGCAGATGAAGGACGCGGTACGCGCGGCCGAACAGGCGGGGTCCCTGGGAACTTTGCTGCATCAGCTGTTCCAGCGTACCTTTTCAGTGGCCAAGGAAGTCCGGTCGCAAACCGCGATTGGGGCGCACTCGGTGTCCATGGCGGCGGCGGGGGTACGTTTGGCGGAACGGGTGCTGGGCGACCTTTCCCAATCCAGCGTGCTGTTCATCGGCGCCGGCGAAATGATTGAACTCTGTGCGACGCACTTCGCGGCGCTCAATCCGCGGCATATGGTGGTGGCCAACCGTACCCTGGAACGGGCGGACTTGCTGGCCTCGCGCTTTGTCGCCAAATCCATGAAGCTGGCGGACATTCCCGAAAAGCTGGCCGACTTCGATGTCATCGTATCCTGTACGGCAAGCTCCTTGCCCATCCTCGGTCTGGGGATGGTGGAAAGGGCTACGCGCTCGCGGCGCCACCGGCCCATGGTCATGGTGGATCTGGCCGTGCCGCGTGATATCGAAACGGAAGTCGGGCGCCTGGCTGACGTCTACCTGTACACCGTGGACGACCTTGGCCGCATGGTGCAAAGTGGCACGGATGCGCGGCGCGCCGCCGTTGTCCAGGCAGAAGCCATCATCGAAACGCGGGTGCAGAATTTCATGCATTGGATGGAAAGCCGTGAAATCGTGCCGGCCATCATGGATTTTCAGCGTGCGGCGGACCAGGTCCGCTATAGCGAACTGGAACGCGCCCGGCGTATGCTGGCACGCGGCGACTCGCCCGAAGAAGTGCTTGAACAATTGGCCCATGGCCTGACACAAAAATATATGCACGGCCCCCTCGCTGCCCTGAACCGCAGCGAAAGTGGTGAACGCCAGCAATTGCTGGCACTGCTGCCGCGGCTGCTCCCCACCGTCGAACGCCGTCGTTAGCGCCGCTCGCCAGGCTAGCTAGCCTGTTTTCGCGTGCTGACTCAACTGACGGAACCCCTTTTTTATGAAAACATCCATCCATGATCGGCTGGAGCAATTGGCCCACCGATTAATCGAAGTAGACGCCTTATTGGCCGAACCGGAAATTGCCAGCGATATGGATCGCTATCGCAAGATATCGCGCGAGCGTGCGGAACTGGAGCCCGTGGTGACGGCCTTCAATGCTTATCGCGCAACCGAAGGCGATATCCAGGCCGCTCAGGAAATGATGTCGGACCCCGACATGCGGGACATGGCGGAAGAGGAACTGGAACTGGGCCGCGAGAAACTGGAAAAACTGGAAGCAGAGTTGCAGGTGCTGTTGTTGCCGCGCGATCCGGATGACAGCCGCAGTGTGTTCCTGGAGATCCGGGCCGGCACGGGCGGCGATGAAAGCGCGCTATTTGCCGGTGACCTGCTGCGCATGTATACGCGCTACGCGGAAAACTGCGGCTGGCGTGTCGAATTGATGTCGGTCAGCGAATCGGAAATAGGCGGCTATAAGGAAGTGATCGCGCGCGTGGATGGCGATGGCGTGTATGGCCGGCTGAAATTCGAATCAGGCGCTCATCGCGTGCAGCGTGTGCCCGAGACGGAAACGCAAGGCCGTATCCATACTTCGGCCTGCACCGTGGCCGTGCTGCCGGAAGCTGACGAGCAAAGCGACATCGTCATCAATCCGTCTGACCTGCGTATCGACACCTTTCGCGCCAGTGGCGCCGGTGGTCAGCACATCAACAAGACGGACTCAGCGGTGCGTATTACTCACCTGCCGACGGGGCTGGTGGTGGAATGCCAGGACGACAGGTCGCAACACCGCAACAAGGACAAGGCGATGCAGGTGCTGGCGGCGCGCCTGAAAGACAAGCAGCAGCAGGAGCAGCATGACAAGGAAGCCGCCCAGCGCAAGAGCCTGGTCGGGTCCGGCGACCGCTCCGAGCGCATCCGCACCTACAACTACCCGCAAGGGCGGGTCACCGACCATCGCATCAACCTGACGCTGTACAAGCTGAACTACATCATGGACGGCGACCTGAGCGAGCTGACTGACGCCTTGCTGGCCGAGCATCAGGCCGAATTGCTGGCCTCCTTGGGGCATGGGTAACACCGCCAGCCTGCGCAGCCTCCAGCGCGAAAGCCCTCTGCCGCGGCTGGAATTCCAGATGCTTTGGCAGTACGTGCTGCAAGTGCCGCGCGCGTGGCTGATCGCCCATGATACCGACACCATCGCGGACGCAGAAGTGGCGCGCTTTCACGAGCTGGAAGCCAGACGATTGGCGGGCGAGCCCATGGCGTATATCCTGGGCCGGCGTGAATTCATGGGGCATGACTTCCTAGTGTCGCCGGCGGTGCTGATTCCGCGGCCCGAAACCGAACAGCTCGTCGAGACGGCATTGGAGCATCTGCAGGGCCGTACATTGCCGGCGGTGCTGGACTTGGGCACCGGCAGCGGCGCCATCGCGATCTCCATCGCGCTGGCGCATCCCGACGCGCAAGTGGCGGCTACGGACTTAAGCGCGGATGCGCTTGACGTAGCGCAACAAAACGCGCGAAGGCTGGGCGCACAAGTCGAGTTTTTGCGTGGTAGCTGGTACGATGCCCTGGCCGAGGGCAGGGAATTTGATGTGATTGTGTCGAATCCCCCGTATATTGCGGCCTGCGATCCGCATTTGGTCAGTGGCGATCTGCGGTTCGAGCCCGCGTCGGCCCTGACCGACGGCGGCGACGGCTTGGCCGCGCTTCGCGCTATAGTGGAAGGTGCAGGTCGGCGGTTGAAACCGCGGGGCGCACTGTATATGGAGCACGGCTGGGATCAAGCCGAAGCGGTGCGCCATTTGCTGGAATCAGCCGGCTTCACGCAGGTTTCAAGCCGGCGCGATCTGGCCGGCATAGAACGGATCACCGGCGGGATCTATGATTAATTTTTTCGTGGAATAGAGAGCATCATGAGCGAAGTTCAAGATTTTATTCGTGAAACGGTCACGGCCAACCCTGTCGTATTGTTTATGAAAGGCAGTGCCCAATTTCCCCAATGTGGGTTTTCGGGTCGTGCCATACAGGTGCTGAAGGCGTCCGGCGTTACCAAGCTGGTGACGGTCAATGTGCTCGAAGACGACCTGGTGCGCCAGGGGATCAAGGAATACTCGAACTGGCCCACCATACCGCAGCTGTACGTCAGTGGCGAATTCATCGGCGGTTCCGACATCATTGCGGAAATGTACGAAAACGGTGAACTGGCTACCCTGCTGAAAGAGGCCGGGGCAGTGGAGTGAGCGCCAAGCGGCGGCTGGTTGTCGGCGTAACAGGCGCCACAGGCGCCATTTATGCCGTGCGCCTGCTGCAGGCGCTGCGCGGCGTGGACGATGTCGAGTCGCACCTGGTGGTGTCCCCACCCGGTGTGCTCAACATCAAGTATGAATTGAATTTATCCCGACAGGACGTTCATGCGCTGGCGGACAGGGTCTATAGCTTTCGTGATGTCGGCGCCACCTTGTCCAGCGGTGGATTTGCCACCGCCGGCATGGTCGTCGTGCCGTGCTCGATGCGCACCCTGGCTGCGGTCGCCCATGGCTTTTCCGACAACCTGATCACGCGCGCTGCGGACGTCACCCTGAAGGAACGCCGCCGTCTGGTCATGATGGTGCGCGAAACGCCTTTGAACCTTGCGCATTTGCGCAACATGACGGCGGTGACGGAAATGGGGGGCATCATCTTCCCGCCACTGCCCGCGTTTTATCACCATCCCAAAAGCCTGGACGAAATGGTGGACCACACGGTGGCCCGGGTACTCGAACTATTCGACATCCATGTGCCAGGTCCGCATTGGGAAGGCGTGGCGGCAACCGGGCACTGAGGCGCCGCGATTTAATGCGGCGCTTGTTTCGGCGTTAATCTCCTTATGGTGTATCCAGCGCCGGACGCATCGTCTGCCCGGCTGCCGGTGCAGATTGCTGCGCCTGCTGCAGGGTATCCACGGCGCGCACGTCCACCGGCGCGGCATATCCTGTCTTGTCCCGGCCGAAATGCAGTACGGTCTGGGGATAGGGCAGTTCTATGCCGGCGGCATCAAAGCGTTGCTTGACCAATCGGTTGAAGCCGCGCTGTATCATCCATTGGTTGCCGGGCGTGGTCTTGATCAACACCCGGATGCGGAAGCCGTGCTGATCCAGCGCTGTGACACCGGGAATGTCTATGTCGGACAGCACTTGCGCGGCCAATGCGGCGTCCGCCATCAAGTCTTTGAAAGCCAGCCTTAGCTGGGCGACGGCATCATCCACATTTTCCCGATGGGCAACATAGTATTCGCCATAGTGGTAGCCATAGTCGCGTGTATGGTTGCTGACTTTGTCGATGGCTGAAAACGGTATCAGATGGTAGCCGCCGTCCAGCGTGCGCAGGGCGACCGACCGTATGGTGATTTTCTCGACGGTCCCGAACAGTCCCGCGACTTCCACGATGTCGTTCTGGTTCATGCCGTTCTCCAACTGAATGAATACGCCGCTGATCACGTCCTGGACCAGCTTCTGCGCGCCGAAACCAATGGCCAGGCCCGCGACGCCGGCGCCGGCGATCAGCGGCCCCACATCAATGCCGATTTGCGACAGCACGATCAATATGGTCATGGTGCAGATGACGATCGCGGCCGCATTGCGAAACAGCATGAGCAAGGTTTTTTCCCTTTCACTGGCTTTGCGTGGGCCCGACGACGCGCCCAGCCGATGTTCGATGAGACTGGCCAATACCGTCCAGGTCAGTGCGGCGATGGCCAGGATCACGCTTAGGCGCAATACCAGCGCGACGGCTGCCTGTCCGCCGGGGGAGGCCAGCCAGGCGCCCAGGTCAAAGGCATGCCAGGCGTCCAGAATGATCAGGGCGACAATGACCGTGATCAACAGTCGCATGCCGCGCAGTGCCGCCGGCACATAAGCGTTGATCCGGTTTTCAAGCAGCGGAAAGCCGGTGCGCCAGTGCTCTGGCAGGGAAATATGTCTTGCGGCCAAGGCTGACAGGCCGGCCGCCAACAATGCGCCGATGCCCGCGGCCAGCAAGGATTGCGCGGTGGCTCGCATCATGAAGGCCAGGGCCTGCTGTTGATCGGCCTGACTGACGACCAGCAGGATGGTGAAATACGCCAAAGCCAGGATGTGCCAGGTCCTTGCCAGCGTACGTATCAGGGTACCGAAGACGGCCATCTCGGCCCTCTGTGCCCATTCGTCAAGGCCTGCTTTGACCGCAAGGCGCTGGCTCCACACCACCCGAATTCCGTAGATATAAACGCAGAGCATGATGGCCAGGCCCAGCAGCCGACCGATGGAGGGCGCGAAAATGGCTTGCGTCACCGGTACGATGACCAACAGGCAGTAACCGGTCAGGCCTATCAGCAGGCTGATGCTATGGTTCCAATAACGGGCCGTATCGGGGCGTAGCGGGAGCAGCCGCAACCGATCATAACGCGTCGCGAAGACCCCGCGCGCGATGGCCTTGGCGGCCTCGATCATGACGAAGGCGCTCAGGAACTGAAAGGCCAGCACCAATTCCGATCGGCTGCCCTCTGCCAACGCCAATACGATGACATAGCCTGCCAGGGCGGCCAGCGCGGTGGCTGCCAGGTCTATGAGCAATGCCGCCAGCACGCCGACCAACTTGCGGCTGAGCGTCAGCTTGCGCAGCCTGCCCATGCCATGGTCCGCCCGCGCTGCAGTGCGCGCCGCCTCGTCCTGGCTGGAACCTTCCTTCTTGTGTATCCAGGTGTTCAGCCGGGCAAAACCCTGGGCCGCCAGCATGCGCAACAGAAAATAGGCCCCGAGCACGGCCGCCAACGCAATCAGCAGCGCTTGCAGCGCCGGCCACCAGCGTTCCATTCTATCCACGGACCGGGCATCGCCTCGAGCCAAGTCGCCCAACACATCGGTCGTTTGTTCAAAGTCCGCTGCGAGGCTGGCCGTAAAGGCCTGCAGACCCTGGGCCAGGCGCTGCGACACCGCCGGTTCCCCATTCTCGTCAGAGACCAGGGCGAGCATGCCCGTGGGATGATCGGCGTCTTGGGTGGCCGCGGAATCCGTTTTTTGCGTGGCGTCGGACTGCGCCATGGCGCGCAAGTCTTCGATCAACTGCTTTCGCGATGTATCGTTTGCCAAAAGCTCCGCCAAGGCCGCGTAGGACGCAGGGTCGGTGGCACGCGTCTGTTCGGCTTGGGCGGCAGCAGACAGGCCGGCCCACAACAAGCTGAACAGCAGCAACGTGGCGGATGCCAAGGACAGCAGTCGCTGTCGGAGCGGAGATGAGGGTGTCACGAGTCTTTCTCCCTTTTCTGGTGTGCAAAATGAAAAAAGCACGTAGGCGCGTGCTTTTCCCCTAAAAGGGTAACATCCCGGAGATTTCCCCTTGCTCGAATGGACGGAACAGGCGCGCCGCCGGATGGGGCGTACGCCTGCACGAAACAAGCACGGAACAGCCGGGCCTAGGCTTTGGCGGCTATGGTTCTGGCGACGACTGTAGGCGTGCGCTGAGCCGCCGTTGCTTCGAGCGGCTTGCTGTTTGTCGCGGTAGCGGTGGCTTCGACATCGTCGATACCGTCGGCTTCGTCTTGCGGGATGGCGGCAGCGGCCCAGGGCGTGTGGAAATCTTCCGCATCGAAAGCGGTATCCCCGTTGGCATCGGCCACGCCGGTGGGCGCAAGGCTGGCAAAATCAAACAGCTCGCGGTCCATCAGGTGACTGGATACTACGCGTGACAGCGCACCGAATACGTTCCAGGACCGTCCGGGGAATTTTTTGTCCCATTCGGCCACCATGCGGCTGACTTCCTTGCGTTTCAGGTTTTCCTGCGAACCGCACAGATTGCAGGGAATGATGGGGAATTGCTTCAGTTCCGAATAGGCGATCAAGTCCTTTTCCGGAATATAGGCAAGCGGCCGGATGACAATATGCTTGCCGTCGTCCGACATGAGCTTGGGCGGCATGGCCTTCATGCGTCCGCCGTAGAACAGGTTCAGGAAGAAAGTGCCCAGTATGTCGTCGCGGTGATGGCCCAGAGCAATCTTCGTCGCGCCCAATTCCGTGGCAACCCGGTAGAGGATGCCGCGGCGCAGCCGCGAACACAGCGAGCACATGGTCTTGCCCTCGGGGATGACGCGGGTGACGATGGAATAAGTGTCCTGGGTTTCGATATGGAAGGGCACATTCAGCGACCGCAGGTAGTCCGGCAGAATATGGTCCGGGAAGCCGGGCTGCTTCTGGTCCAGGTTGACGGCGATGATGTCGAACTTGATGGGGGCGCGTGCTTTCAGGGTCAGCAAGATGTCCAGCATGCTGTAGGAATCTTTGCCGCCCGACAGGCACACCATGACCTTGTCGCCATCTTCTATCATGTTGAAGTCGGCAATCGCACGGCCGGTTTCACGTATCAGGCGCTTGGACAGCTTGTTTTCACTGATGCGCCGCATCTGCGCCCGGCGCCGTTCGGCGCCCGCATGGCTGTCTGGACCGGCGGGTTGGGTGGCGTCGACGTTGGAAATAAGGGATTCTGCTTGCATGGCGGTGATAAGGAAATGATTCAGCGGCTGCGTTGCAGCTCTATGCCTACGGCGGCGCAATCTGAAAAGGCCAGGGGCTTGCTGATGCGGATTTTCAAGGCCTTGACCATTGGGAATTCGCCCTGTATTCGGTCAGCGACGCGTTCTATCAGGGTTTCCAGCAAATTCACATGGGCTTTGGTGCATTCGTCGACGATGGCTTGGCGCAGCAGGCGATAGTCCAGGACGGTATGAATGTCCTGGTCATGAACGGTGTGTTCGATATCCACGTCGAATTCGGCGTCGATATGCAAGGGTTGGGTGGCGCGCAGCTCGTGTTCCAGAATGCCTATGCGTGCGTCCAGGGCCAGCTGGCTGAAGAAGATGCGTCGGGTGGGCATGGTGTAAGCCTTGTAGAATTGGGGAATTGTAGTGCTTTAGCGCGGCAGTGTGGCCGCGGGGGATGGTCGGACAGCATATGAGTACAGGCAGCAAGGTGTATGACGCGGCGATCGTCGGTGGTGGGCCGGCGGGGGTTTCGTGCGCCATCTGGCTGGCGCGACTGGGCCTGAAGCCCATCTTGATCGAAGCGGCGGACGCCCTGGGCGGGCTGTGCCGGAATAACCCCTTCCTGGATCCATGGAATGCTTCTTTGCCCGGGTTAACGGGTACGCAGGTGGCGAACAACCTGGCCCTCAGTGCAAGGCAAGCCGACGTTCCCGTGCTGCTGTCGTCGCGCGCCAGCAAAGTGCAGACGGACGACGAAGGGTTTGCGGTGAGTCTACACGGCGGCGGCGACATCGTATGCGCGCGTCACTTGGTGCTGGCCACCGGCGTGCGCGCGCGAGGGCTGGGTGTACGTGCAGGCGATGCGCCGGACCAGGTTCAGCAGGGTCGGGAGCCGGCGCTCCAGCGGCTGGCGCTTGGCGAGTCGTCGGAAGGCGTGCTGATCGGCCCGGGGCGGCATATCGTCGCGCAGGACTTTCGCGGCAAGAAGGTTGCGGTCCTTGGAGGCGGCGACAATGCCTTCGAGAACGCTTTATATGCGCTGGAACATGGTGCGGGCAGCTTGCGATTGTTCGCGCGCAATATCCGTGCGCAGCGGCAATTCGTGCGCAATCTCGATCCGGCTCTCGTGCACGCGGGCAGCTATACCATTGATCCGGACGCCAGGATGGTCAACGGCGAGGCCTACGATCTGATCCTGGTGTTCTACGGCTGGGAACCTTGTATCGACTTCGCCGTGGCACTGGGATTGCAGCGCAGCGCACAAGGGTTTATTGCCACTGATATGGAGACGGCACAGACCAGTGTGCCGGGCGTGTACGCGATAGGTGAAGTCGCCCAGCGCCAACACCCCTGTGTGGTCACGGCGCTGGCAGACGGCGTGACGGCCGCCAAAGCGATACAGGCCCGTATCGAAGCGGTGGCGTGAACGCGATCAGCCGGCGCATGAAGGGCGGTGCGCCGCTACCCACCGCCCGCTTCAATCAGCGTCGCGGACACGCTCCAGGACGCACTCGGTCGCAGGCGACGCGTTCAGCTTCACCGGGAAGGCGCGCAACTCGTCTCGGCGGAACACATGCACGGTAACTATGTCGCCCGGCTGATAGGTGCGCAGCAGGCGGTCGACCGGGGCGCTGTCAGTCACACGTAGTCCGTCAATGGCGACTAGGATGTCGCCGGCGGACAAGCCTCCGTTCGCGTTGGCTCCAGCATGGGCTGCCCCCGCATGGGCTGCCCCACCTTCATACACGGTGGCGATTTGGGTTTCGCCATGGGCGGTGCGCAGACGCACATCCAGCGAGGGTGCATCCGAGGCGGGCTTCCATGTCATCGAGATGCCTTGCAGCGGCAGCAGGCGATCCAGCGGCACATCTTCGCGGCCGTATACATATCGCGCGAGGAAATCGGACACGTCGACGCCTGTCGCCGCCTTGATCAGTCGCGGCATGGCGGCTTCGCTGATGCCGCGGGGGCTGCCCTGGTAAAAGTCGCGCCCATAGCGCGTCCACAACAACTGCATCACATCGTCCAGCGAGCGCGTCCCGCCCGTAGCCTGGCGCACGGTAATGTCCAGCCCCAGAGCCACCAGAGAACCCTTGGTGTAGTAACTGACCAGCGCGTTGGGCGAGTTTTCGTCCTGCTTGTAGTAGCGTGTCCAGGCGTCAAAAGAACTTTCGGCCACGCTTTGTTTCAGGCGGCCCGCGCCGCGCTGCACGTTGCTGATGGTTTTGCCCAGCATGCGCAGATAGTCGGACTCGGCAATGACACCGGAACGCAGCAGCAACAAGTCATCGTAGTAGGACGTGAAGCCTTCGAACAGCCACAGCAATTGCGTATGGTTTTCGCGGCCCAGATCGTAAGGAGCGAAGGCGGCCGGCTTGATGCGCTTGACGTTCCAGGTATGGAAGTATTCGTGGCTGACCAGACCCAGGAATGTCTGGTAGCCTTCGCCCGCCTGCTCCCTCCCGACCGTTGGCAAGTCGTTGCGCCCCGCCATCAGCGCGGTCGATGCGCGATGTTCCAGGCCGCCGTAGCCGTCGCCGGTGATCATCGTCATGAAGAC
>JAEWEH010000307.1 GCA_023389535.1 Pseudomonadota bacterium | reverse complement strand
GCCCAGGCCCGATAAAGCTGTTCCGCCAGCACGATCCTGACCATGGGATGAGGCAGGGTCAAGGATGAAAGCCGCAGGCGTCCCTGGCAATGTTGCTTCAGTTCGGCATCCAGCCCATCGGGCCCGCCGACCAGAAATACCACATCCTGCCCGCTGGCGCGCCATTTTTCAAGCTCACGCGCCAGGCCCATGGTGTCCATATCCTTGCCGCGCTCATCCAGCGCGATGCGTAGCGCCCCGGAAGGGATGGCGGCTTCGATGCGCCGGGCTTCGGCGTGCATCATTTGTGCAGGCGTCTTGCCGGAAGTGCGCGGCTCGGGCTTGATTTCCTTCAGTTCCAGTGCGCAATCGGCAGGCAGGCGCCGGGCGTAGTCGTGCCAGGCGATTTCCACCCAGTCGGGCATGCGCGTGCCGACGGCCGCCACGATCAGTTTCATGGCGCCGCGATCAGTCTTCGTCGTAATCGAAGGAGGCCGGGATGCTGGGCTGCATCGATTGTGGCAGCAGCTTCACCCGTACCGGCTTGCCGCCCCAGATCTCTTCCAGGTTGTAATACTGGCGTACGGTGGGCTGCATGCAATGCACCACGATGTCGCCCAGGTCCACCAGCACCCATTCGCCGGTGTCCTCGCCTTCGTAGGCAATGATGGGAACCTTGTGTTCGCGCGCCCGATCGGCCACGCTGGCGGCGATCGCGCGCGTCTGGCGATTCGACGAACCGCTGGCCAGGACGACGCGGTCGAATAGGCCTGTGATGTGGGTGGTATTGAAGACCTTGATGTCTTGGGCCTTGACATCTTCGAGGGCGTCGATGACCAGGCGTTGCAGTTTTTGAATATCCATTGAGTGACTATAACGTGAGATTTTATTGGGCAGGCGACTGATAGAGGCCTTTTTCCCGTATGTATTGCGCGACCGCAACATCCAGCAGCCCGTCGGTCGGTTCGCCCTTGGCCAAGTGCTGGCGTATCTGTGTGGAAGATATCGAAGCGGGCTCGAAGGGCAAGGCCAGCAGCTTGCGGCCCAGGCTGTCCAGATGGCGCCGCAGTTCAGGAGGCGGTGACGCGGAGGCGCCTGCGCGCTGCGCGACGGCCAAGTGGGCCTGGCCGGCGATATCGCGCCAGCGGTGCCAGGAACAGAAATTGGCCAGTTGGTCGGAACCTAATATCCAATAATATTCTGCATTCGGCGGCAATTGGTCCAGGGTGTCGGCGGTATAGGTCTGCCCGCCGCGTTCGATTTCTATGGTATTGACGCTGAGCCTCGGGGCGTCGCGCAGGGCAAGTTGCAGCATGGCGATGCGATCCGCGGGGCTGGCGGCAAGCGGAGCACGCTGCCAGGGATTGGCGGCGGGGATCAGTTCTACCCGATCCAGATCCAGGCCTGTCAGCGCCGCCTGCGCCAGAGCTATATGAGCCAGGTGGACAGGGTCGAAACTGCCGCCCAGCAGGCCGACTCTTACACCCATGCGCGTGGCTTCAGGAAGTCCGCCAGCGCCGCCTCGGGGGTATCTTCCTTGGGGGACCAGTTATAGCGCCACGACGCCGAAGGCGGCATGGACAGCAGTATGGATTCCGTACGGCCGCCTGACTGCAGGCCGAACAGCGTACCGCGATCGAAGACCAGATTGAATTCCACATAACGTCCGCGGCGATAGGCCTGGAAGTCGCGTTGCCGGTCTGTGTAGTCTTTGCCCCTGCGCCGTTCGACAATGGGCATGTAGGCATCCAGGAAGCAGTCGCCCACCGAACGCGTCAGCGCAAAACAAGCATCAAACCCCCCTTCATTCAAGTCGTCGAAGAATACGCCGCCGATGCCGCGGGTTTCACCGCGGTGCTTCAGATAGAAGTATTCATCGCACCACTGCTTGTAGGCGGGGTACTTGTCGGCGCCATAAGGCGCCAGCGCATCATGGCAGACCTGATGGAAATGGCGGGCGTCTTCTTCGAAAGCGTAGTAGGGCGTCAGGTCCAGCCCGCCGCCGAACCAGAAGACATCGTCGTCCTGTGTGCCCGGGGCTGCATGTGCCACGAAGAGCCGGACATTCATGTGGCAAGTGGGCACGTAAGGATTGCGAGGGTGCAGCACCAGGGACACCCCCATGGCCTCCCAGCTGCGTCCAGCCAACTCCTTGCGATGTGCGCTTGCCGAGGGTGGCAAGGTCTTGCCCTGCACGTGACTGAACAGCACGCCGCCGCGTTCAAACAGCGGCCCCCCTTCCAGATAGCGTGATAAGCCGCCGCCTCCTTCTTCGCGTGTCCATTGCTCGGACTGGAAGCTGGTGCCATCGGCCTCTTCTAGGGCCTGGACGATACGGCTTTGCAGATCCAGGAAATAGTCGTAGGCGGTGGAAATGGGAACAGTCATGAAGTTTCCTTGTATTGCTGGGCGGCCCGGTCGCCGAACTAGGCCGACGGCGCGCGCCCCTGCGAAAGCGCGCGCCAGCCGATATCCGTGCGGTATTGCTGCCCGTCGAAATCGATGCCGGAAATGGCCGCGTAAGCGGCGGCCTGGGCCTGCTCGATGGAATCGGCCAGAGCGGTCACGCACAGCACCCGCCCACCAGCGGTCTTCAGCACGCCATCTTGCAATGCCGTACCTGCATGGAACACCATGCAAACGCTGGTGTCTTCGGGCAAATGGCGGATGGCATCGCCGGTGCGCGGCTTGCCGGGGTAACCGCTGGATGCGACCACAACCCCCAGGGCCCAGCGCGGGTCCCAGTCGATTGCTGCCTCATCCAGGCGGCCGTCCACGGCCAGCTCGAACACTTGGGACAGGTCGTTCTTGATGCGCATCACAATGGGCTGGGTTTCAGGGTCGCCCATGCGGCAATTGAATTCGAGGACTTTCAGCGGGCGCGTGGCGTCGGGGCCTTCGCCTATCATCAGGCCCGCGTACAGAAAGCCCGTATAGGGAATGCCATCCTTGGCCATGCCGGCGATGGTAGGGTGGATGACCTCTTGCATGATGCGCTCGTGCAGGGCGGGACTGACCACAGGCGCCGGCGAGTACGCGCCCATGCCGCCGGTATTGGGCCCTTGGTCGCCGTCGTTCAAGCGCTTGTGGTCCTGGCTGCTGGCCAGGGGCAGCACATTGTGGCCATCGCACAGAACAATGAAGCTGGCTTCCTCGCCAATCAGACATTCCTCGATGACCACGCGAGCGCCGGCCGCGCCCAGCGAGCCGTCGCCCAGCATCTGGTCAATGGCCTGATGCGCTTCCTGAATGGTCGTCGCTACGACAACACCTTTGCCTGCCGCCAAGCCGTCGGCCTTGACGACGATGGGAGCGCCCTGGTCCGAGACGTAGGCCTTTGCCGCGGCTGGATCGGTAAACGTGCCGTAAGCCGCCGTAGGGATGCCGTGACGCACCATGAATGACTTGGCGTAGTCCTTGGAGCTTTCCAGTTGGGCCGCGGCCTGCGTCGGACCGAATATCTTGAGACCAGCGGCGCGGAAAGCATCCACGATGCCTGCTGCCAGCGGTGCTTCGGGCCCCACCACTGTGAAGGAAATATTTTCCTGCTGGGCGAAGTCGACCAGGTCGTCATTGGTATTGAGTGCAACATTGTGTATACGCGGGGACAGGGCGGTGCCGCCGTTGCCCGGCGCCACATAGACGGCCTGCACCCGGGGCGACTGGGACAGCCGCCATGCCAGGGCGTGTTCACGGCCGCCGCTGCCTATTACGAGTAATTTCATGGTGTGCGTTATAGATTGCCCGGAGGGCGTTGATCGGGACAGCGGCGAAACAGTCCCGCCTGGGCGCGAGGCCGCGGCGGGCTCTTTTTGCCTTGGGCTTATTCAGATTCGTCGAAGATGGCGGTGGTATAGACTTCTTGCACGTCGTCCAGGCCTTCGAGCGCATCCAGCATTTTTTGCATGGTCGCAGCGTCGTCGCCGGTAAGTTCGGTTTCGTTCAGAGCCTTCATGATGACGCCTTGCACCTCGGGCTGGAGTGAGGCTTTTTCAAAGGCTGCCTTCACCGCAGCGTAGTCCCCGGGCGCGCAAATGACTTCTATCATCCCTTCTTGATCGGTCTGGACGTCTTCCGCGCCGGCTTCGAGCGCGGCTTCCATGACTTCTTCTTCCGAAGTACCAGGTGCGAACAGGAATTGGCCGCAGTGCTTGAACATGAAGGCCACCGAGCCGTCCTGGCCCAGATTGCCGCCATTTTTGGTCAGGGCATGACGCACTTCAGCCACGGTACGGGTGCGGTTGTCGGTCATGCAGTCGACGATGACCGCGGCCCCGCCGGCGCCGTAGCCTTCGTAGCGCACTTCTTCGTAGTGTGCGCCGTCCGCTCCGCCGGCCCCGCGCTGGATGGCGCGCTGGATGTTTTCCTTGGGCATGTTGGCGCCCGTGGCCTTGTCCCAAGCCATGCGCA
The DNA here is from genome assembly GCA_023389535.1 of Pseudomonadota bacterium. Taxonomy (GTDB): domain Bacteria; phylum Pseudomonadota; class Gammaproteobacteria; order Burkholderiales; family Burkholderiaceae_B; genus UBA6240. The sequence goes on along the minus strand of JAEWEH010000307.1, from coordinate 5,827 downwards.
GGCGCGGATTCGAATCCGGGTCCGGGCCGCCGGCGCGAGCGGCAACGGTGATTTCACGGATGATTTTTGTCCAGAGCTTGCCTCGCTTGGCATCTTGGCGACCTTTTCGGTGCTGGATATTCGCCCATTTACTGTGACCGGCCATAAACTTTCGATAAGTTCAAGATAAAAAACGCCATTTTAGCGCGTGCACGCCGGCAGGCGTCGAATTACACTTGGGACTTCTTTCAGCCTGCATGCAAAATGGTGAAAATCATGGCGGAACCGGTCCTTATCGCGAAGAATGAACATAGCCAGGCTTATTTGCTTCCCCAGATGGCCAATCGCCACGGCTGCATCACCGGCGCTACGGGCACGGGTAAGACCGTTACGCTTCAAGTGCTGGCGGAAGCTTTTTCGCGCATGGGCACGCCAGTCTTCATGGCCGACGTCAAGGGCGACCTGACGGGCATTTCACAGGCCGCCGCGCCGAACCCCAAATTGCAGGAAAGACTCGACAAGCTGGGCCTTCCCGAGCCGGCCTGGTGTGGCAGTCCGGTGACGTTCTGGGACATCTTCGCTGAACAGGGCCACCCCGTGCGTGCCACGGTGTCGGACATGGGGCCCTTGCTGCTGGCCCGCATGCTGGAATTGAATGACACGCAGGAAGGTGTGCTGAACCTGGTATTCCGTGTGGCGGACGATGAAGGCCAGCTTATCCTCGACCTGAAGGACTTGCGCGCCATGCTGCAGGACGTGGCGGACCGTTCCGCCCAATTGCGCACACGCTATGGCAATGTATCGGCGGCTTCGATAGGCGCGATACAGCGCAGCTTGTTGCGCCTGGAATCCCAGGGGGCGACGCAGTTCTTCGGCGAACCCATGCTGGATGTCTTCGATCTGATACGCGTGGACGATAAAGGCCGCGGCATGGTGAACATCCTTGCGGCTGACAAGCTGATGCAGTCGCCGCGCCTGTATGGGGTGTTTTTGCTTTGGCTGCTGGCGGACCTTTACGAGCGCCTGCCGGAAATGGGTGATCCGGAAAAACCCAAGTTCATTTTCTTTTTCGACGAGGCCCACCTGTTGTTCAACGATGCGCCCAAGGCGCTGTTAGAAAAAATCGAACAGGTCGTCAGGCTGGTTCGCTCCAAGGGCGTGGGCGTCTACTTTGTGACGCAGAACCCGCTGGACATCCCCGAGACCGTCCTGGGGCAGCTGGGCAATCGCGTTCAGCATGCATTGCGTGCCTTCACGCCACGCGATCAGAAAGCGGTCAAGACGGCCGCCGAAACCATGCGTCCCAACCCGGGGCTCGACATCGAGGCCGCCATCACCGAGTTGGGGGTGGGTGAGGCGCTGGTTTCGCTGCTGGATGCGAAAGGGCGTCCGGCGCCTACCGAGCGCGCCTGGGTGATGGCGCCGGGCAGCCGCATAGGCCCCGCCACGGAATCCGAACGCCAGGCCTTGCGGGCGGCATCCATGCTGGGAGGAAAATACGAGCAAGCGATAGATCGGGAATCCGCCTACGAAATCTTGCAAAAGCGCGCGAGCACTGCTGCCGATGACGTTGCGGCACAAGGTGAAAAAAGCAGCGCGTCGATCAAAGGCGGCGCTGCGCAGAAAGCCGACGAAGGCTTGATGGGCGCAGTCAATGACTTCCTGTTCGGGTCGACCGGGCCGCGCGGCGGGCGCCGCGATGGTGTGGTGCAATCCGCCGTCAAGAGCGCCGTACGCAGCACGGCCACGCAGCTATTGCGCGGTGTCTTGGGGTCATTGATCGGCAGCCGTCGCAGATAAGGCTACAGTATGGGTTTTCCGGCTCATGGGCCGGCGTACCCACAACAAAGGAATAGGGAAGGAAAGATGGTCAAGGTAGTGGTGGCGGGCGGCACGCCGGAATACACAGAAAAATGGCGCGCTCGGTTTGCCCGGGCATGCGCATCCACGGAGTTTATCGGTTGGGATCCGGCGGGCCCAAGCATCGATGCGGATTACGCCGTGGTGTGGCGGCCGCCCGCGGAGCTCTTCTTGCGGGAACGGCAATTGAAGGCGGTATTCAACCTGGGGGCCGGCGTGGATGGCCTCATGCGCTTGCCGGAGCTGCCCGCCGGCTTGCCCGTCGTGCGCGTGGAAGACGCCGGGATGGCTCGCCAAATGGTTGAATATGTGGTGCACGGCCTGATCCAGTGGACGCGCGAGTTCGACCAATATGGCCGGCTGCAGGCGGCCGGGCAGTGGAAGACGCTGCCCGCGGTGCAACCACCGAAGTGGCCCGTGGGCGTCATGGGCCTGGGCGTGATTGGTGCACAAGTGGCCCAGGCCGTTGCCGATCTGGGCTACCCGGTGGCGGGCTGGTCGCGCAGCCGCCGGGCAGTGCAGGGCGTGCAGTCTTACGCCGGCACTGAGGAATTGCCCGCCTTTCTGGCACGCACGCGCGTACTGGTCAACGTATTGCCGCTGACGCCGGAAACCGAAAACATCCTGGACCGCCACACAATGGGGCAGTTGCTCCCAGGCGGCTATGTAATCAACGTGGCGCGGGGTTCGCACGTCGTTGACGAAGATCTGCTGGCCCTGATGGATGCAGGCCATCTGCACGGAGCCTTGCTGGATGTCTTTCGCGAAGAACCCTTGCCGGCCGAGCACCCTTACTGGAAGCATCCCAAAGTCAGGGTGACTCCTCATATTGCGGCCATCAGCCTTGCAGACGAGACCGTCGCCCAGATCCTGGGCAAGCTGGGTCTGTTGCAGGCCGGCCAAGCCATCAGCGGTATTGTGACCAAGGGCAATGGCTATTGACCACCTACCGCAACCCTTTGCCCGGCAGGCCGGGCTGTTAAACATTGTCGATTCACTCTAGCCAAGGAAGAAAATAAGTGTCTCAAAATCATAAAATCGCCGTGATTGCCGGTGACGGCATCGGTAAGGAAGTCATGCCCGAAGGTTTGCGGGTGCTCGAGGCCGTGTCCGGCCGCCATGGCATCCGTCTGGACTGGGATGTACTGGACTGGAGCTGCGACTACTACGCCAAGCACGGCCGCATGATGCCGGCGGACTGGAAGGATCGTATCGGCGGGCACGAGGCGATATTTTTTGGCGCCATAGGCTGGCCCGACCTGGTCCCCGATCACGTGGCGCTGTGGGAATCGCTATTCAAGTTCCGGCGCGAATTCGATCAATACATCAACCTGCGCCCGGTGCGCCTGATGCCTGGCGTCAAATCCCCATTGGTGGACCGCAAGCCCGGCGACATTGATTTTTACATCGTGCGCGAAAATACCGAAGGGGAATATTCCAACAGCGGTGGCCGCCTTTTTGAAGGTACCGAGCGAGAGGTCATCATCCAGGAAAGTGTGTTTACCCGGATAGGAGCCGAGCGTGTCCTGAAGTTCGCATTCGAACTGGCGCAAAAGCGCGGCAAGCACCTGACCGCTGCCACCAAATCCAACGGTATCTCGATTTCCATGCCGTGGTGGGACGAACGGGTGGCGGATATGGCGCGCCATTACCCCGATGTGCGCTGGGACAAGTTCCATATCGACATCCTGTGCGCGCACTTCGTGCAGCACCCGGACCGCTTCGATGTGGTGGTCGCCTCCAATCTATTCGGCGACATCCTGTCGGATCTTGGACCTGCCTGCACCGGCACCATCGGCATTGCGCCATCCGGCAATTTGAATCCCGATCGCAAATTCCCGTCCCTATTCGAGCCCGTGCATGGTTCGGCGCCGGATATCTACGGCAAGGGCATTGCCAACCCGATAGGGCAAATCTGGAGCGGCGCCATGATGCTGGAATTCCTGGGCTACCCCGAGGCGGCCGCGGATGTGATGAAAGCCATTGAGACGGTACTGGCGGAAGGCCCCCGCACGCCCGATATGGGCGGCAAGGCCAGCACACGCGACGTCGGCGAAGCCGTGGCCAAACTCGTGTCCCAGGGCTAGTACCGCGGGCAGGCCGGGCCGTGTCAGGCCTGACGTGACCCGGCCGGGCTGCGCTCCGCCGGCTTGCCGTCGGCCTTGCGCAGTCCGGACCAGACGATGGCGCCTACCATCAAGGCGCCGCCGCACAGCGCGCGCAAAGAAGGGTATTGCGCGAATAACACAGCTGCGAACAAGATGGCGTAGACCGGTTCCAGCGCAATCACAATGCCGGCGCTGCGCGCTTTGAGCACCATCAGGCTGGCCACCATCAGGTAGTGGGACAGCGCCGTGCACAGCACGCCCAGCATGGCCATCCACATCCAATCCAGCGCTCCCAGTTGTGTGATCCCCGGAAAGGCAAAGGGCAGCGTGAACAGCACCACGAACAGGTTTTCCCAGCATGCCACCTGCTGGGCGGGCAGGTGAGCCGCCGCTTTGCGATTGATCAGCGTGAACCACGCGAAAGCCAGGCCCGACGCGACCGCCCAGGCCAGCCCTATGGTCGCTTCGTCCCGGAAGTCGAAAGAGGGTGTGACCATGATCAGGCCCAATGTGACCAGCGCCAGGATCATCCATTCGCTACGGCTGACCTTTTCCTTGAAGAACAGGCATTCGCATAGCGTGATGAAGGCGGGAAAGCTGGCGAAGCCCAGGGTGGCAATGGCGACTCCACTGATCTTCACTGCCAGGAAGAAAGTCAGCCAATGAATGGCCAGCATGGCGCCGGCTGCGGCCAGCACGGCGATGCTTTTCGTGTTCAGCCCCTTGGTGGGCGAGGACCCCAGCAGGCGCGACACGAGAAACAGCGATACGACAGCGAATGCGGCGCGGCCAGCCGTGATAGCGATGGCATCGCCGCTGATGAGCTCGCCGAAAATGCCGGTCAGGCCGAACAAGGGTGCAGCGATGTGAATCGCCAGAAGAGCATGGCGGCGATTCATGAATATTGACTACGAATCATGAAGAAGGAGATAAACTAGCGCAGTTATCGAGTACCCAACCTCTCAAGCAAGGAGTCTGTCTTGGAAAACCAGGTGAAGGCAATACGCATCGAAAAAAATGGCGGCCCCGAAGTTCTGAAACTCGTGTCAGTGGAAGTACCTGCGCCGCAAAAAAACGAAGTAACTATACGCCAAAAAGCAGTTGGGCTTAATTTCATTGATATTTACTGCCGCACTGGTCTGTATCCGCACCCCTTGCCCCACGGCCTGGGGTTCGAGGCATCTGGTGTGGTGGAGGCCGTCGGCGCCGACGTGCGCCACCTGAAGGTCGGTGATCGCGTGGCTTATGGCCAGAGTCCCATCGGCGCCTATGCCGAGGCGCGCAATGTGCCGGCAGACCGCGTGGTCAAGCTGCCCAAGGGGATCAGCTTCGAAGAGGGCGCGGCGATCATGCTCAAGGGGCTGACCGCGCAATATCTTCTGCGCCAGACTTACCGGCTGCAAGGCGGTGAAACGATATTGTTTCACGCCGCCGCGGGCGGCGTGGGGCTGATCGCGTGCCAATGGGCCAAGGCCTTGGGCGTCAAACTGATCGGCACCGCTTCCACCCCGGAAAAGGCCGCGCTAGCCAAGGCGCATGGCGCCTGGGAAGTCATCGATTACACCCGGGAAAATGTCGCCGAGCGCGTTATGGAACTGACCGATGGCAAAAAAGTGCCCGTGGTCTACGATGGCGTGGGCAAGGACACCTGGAATACCTCGCTGGACTGCCTGCAGCCACGTGGCCTGATGGTCAGCTTTGGCAATGCCTCGGGCCCGGTAGAAGGCGTGAACCTGGGGATTCTGTCTGCCAAGGGATCGCTATTCGTGACGCGCCCGTCGTTGGCTGCACACGTGCCTACCCAGGAAAAAATGCAGGCGGCCGCCAAAGACCTGTTCGGCATGATCACCAAGAAAGCCATCAAGGTCAGCATCGGGCAG
>JAEWEH010000230.1 GCA_023389535.1 Pseudomonadota bacterium | reverse complement strand
CTGTTCATGAAGAACTGGGAAGACGATGACGACTCTGAATATTGCTCCACCCGCCAGGATTGGCTGGATGCGGCAAGCGTGGCGGATCTGCTGGGCATCGATATCGAGGCCGTCAATTTTGCGGAAGAATACAAGGATCGCGTATTCGCCGACTTCCTGCGGGAATATTCCGCCGGCCGCACTCCCAACCCCGATGTACTCTGCAATGCCGAGATCAAGTTCAAGGCATTCCTGGACCATGCCATGGCGCTGGGCGCCGAACGCATTGCGACCGGCCACTATGCGCGGGTGCGCAGCATACAGACGCCGCAAGGGGAACAGCATCAATTGCTCAAGGGCCTGGACTCCACCAAGGACCAGAGCTATTTCCTGCATCGGCTGAATCAGGCTCAATTGGCCAAGACGCTGTTTCCGTTGGGTGAACTGCCCAAGACAGAGGTGCGCCGAATCGCTCAGTCGCTGCAATTGCCCAATGCCGCCAAGAAAGACTCCACCGGTATTTGTTTTATCGGTGAGCGGCCGTTTCGCGATTTCTTGAACCGCTATTTGCCGACGCAGCCCGGCCCCATCAAGACCGCGGAAGGCCGAGTGGTCGGCGAGCATCAAGGCTTGTCGTTCTATACCCTGGGCCAGCGCAAAGGCCTGGGCATAGGCGGGGTGAAAGGCCAGCAGCGCGACGATGGCACGGCGGACGCCTGGTACACCGCCCGCAAGGACCTTCAGTCCAATACCTTGTATGTCGTGCAAGGGCATGATCACCCCTGGCTGCTCAACCGGAAGTTGCAGGCGCAGGATGTCAGCTGGATAGCCGGCCATGCCCCGGCGACCGGCCCTTACGCCGCCAAGACCCGCTATCGGCAGACCGATGCGCCCTGCGTGCTGGAGGCTGTATCGGATGGCGGCTTTGCGCTTGCCTTCGAGGCCGATCAGTGGGCCGTGACGCCGGGGCAGTCCGCCGTTTTGTATGACGGCGATGTCTGCCTGGGCGGCGGGATTATTGTTTAGGTTTGTTAAACGCTACAAGGACGGACGTTCTTGTAGCGTTGACGGATCCCCGACGCTGTCTTACAGGCATCAGGAATTGATGCCCTTCATCAGCATGTAAATTGCCAGCGCGTACAGCATGCAGGCAAAGATACGCTTGAGCTTCTTGACTGGCAGGCTGTGCGCCGCCTTGGCGCCCAGAGGCGCGGTGAATACACTGGCGATCGCGATCAGCACAAGCGCCGGCAGGTAGATATACCCGAAGGAAGCCGGGGGCAGTCCGGTCACAGACATGCCTGAAACGATGTAGCCGGCCACATTGGCGACGGCAATCGGAAAGCCCAGGGCGGCACTGGTGGCGACGGCAGTGTGAATGGCCACATTGCACCAGGCCATGAAGGGCACGCTGATAAAACCCCCGCCCGCGCCCACCAGGCCGGACAGAAAGCCGATGAAGCCGCCGGCAACCAGCTGGCCGCCGGTGCCCGGCATCTGCCGGGTTGGTGGTGGTTTTTTATCCAGGAACATCTGCGTGGCCGAGAAAGCCACGAAAATGCCGAAGAAGATCGCCAGGTAAGCGCCCTTGAGCACCGCAAATACGCCTGCGCTGGCGATCAGGCTGCCGATGACGATGCCGGGCGCCAGCTTGCGCACGATGTCCCACCGCACTGCACCGCGCTTGTGGTGGGCGCGCACGCTGGAAACTGACGTGAAGATGATCACCGCCATGGAAGTCGCGATGGCCATTTTCACTGCCAGTTCGCTATCGATGCCCTGGGCCGAAATCATGTAGGTCAGGAAGGGCACGAGCACCATGCCGCCGCCTATGCCGAGCAAACCGGCGAGAAAGCCGCTGCCGATACCAAGTAAAAGTAATTCGATGATGAAAAAGCTATTCATAAAATTGTAGGAAGTTAGCGTAGCGCTGGGTTGCACGGCAAAAAACCAGCGCTATCATGACACATTCCGGCGATCCGGGTACGCTCAAGCTTGCAGATAGCTGAAACGCGCGAAGCATGCACGCACGCTGTCGACGGTTTCCTTGTTGCCCAACAGCAGCGCCAACAGCAGGCGCGCCTTCAGCGAATCAAGCAGCCCGGCGGGAATCAGGCCGCGACCGATCAAGTCGATCTCGGAGCCGGAAAATCCATAAGTGCCGGTGAAAACCGGGCCGCCCGGCGTACGCACCGCCAGCACCACGGGCATCCGGCTGGCCAGCTGATCCAGTTGCGGCACCCAGCTTTGTGGCACGTGGCCCGCGCCCATGGCTTCAATGACAGCCCCTGAGTAGCCCTGCTGGCCCAGGGTAGACAGCAGGCGGCCATCGTCGCCCAGGCTGGCCTTGACAATCGCGATGTCCGGAATTGTGGCCGGCGCGGACACCCCAAGGCGTGCCATGGCGCGTGTGCTGGTGAACAGTGCGCGCTGTTCAGTGACCAGGCCGATGGGACCGGCACTGGGCGATACGAAGGATGACGTCAGGCCGGTGTGCCCCTTCTTGACAAAGGCGGCGGCATGTATTTCATCATTCAGCACCACCATGGTCCCGCGGCCGGCCGCTTGCGGGGCGCCCGCCACGATGACCGAGGCCAACAGATTGGCCGGGCCGTCGGCGCCGGCAGCTTGCGCGCCGCGCATCGCGCCCGTGACGATGACGGGCTTGTTGTCCTTGACCAGCAAATCAAGCAGGAACGAGGTTTCTTCTATGGTGTCGGTGCCCTGGATCACGATCGCGCCTGCAATACCGCCATCAAAGCGTTGCTGTATCAGGGCTGCCAGTTCTACGATGTGGGGCAGCGTCAGCGATGCGCCCGGCATGCTGCTGAATGTCAGGGCTTCGATGTCGGCCAGTTGGGCGATTTGAGGGACGGCGTTGAGAAGGTCGGCGGCGGTAAGCGTGGGTGCGATGCCTTGCGAGCCCTGACCGCTGGTCATGGTGATGGTGCCGCCGGTGGATATGACGAGAATTTTCGGCTTGCTCATGCTGGGTGCTTTATCAGATGTTGGTCCCCGGCCGGCAAGAATGATCGCCGCCCGGGACACTGTTTTGGAACGATTTAGTCTATGGAAATGCCGGTCTGCTGCACGACGTCGCCGTAGCGGGCGACTTCCGACTGCAGCAGCTTGGTGATGTCTTCCGGCTGGGCGCTAAGCGGCGTCGCGCCCATCTGGCCGAAGCTGTCGACGATCTTCTGGCTTTGCACGGCCTTGCCGAAAGCCTCGTTCAGCCGAGCGACGACTTCCGCCGGCATGTCGGCAGGCCCGACAATGCCACTGTACAAGGTCAGTTCGGCCGCGGGTACGCCTGCTTCGCGTATGGTCGGCACATCGGGAAGGGCCTTGATGCGTTCAGGCGTGCTGACTGCCAGAGCGCGCAGCTTGCCGGCATTGACCTGAGCAATGGCGGGCGGCATGCTGCTGAAGGCGTATTCGATATCGCCCGTGATGATGGACGTAACGAGGGGCGCGCTGCCTTTGTAAGGGATATGCACGATGTCATTCTTGACTGCCTTGTTCATCATTTCGCTGGCCAGGTGAATGATCGTACCGTTGCCCGACGACCCATAGGAGTACGCCCCGGGCTTTTCCTGGATGCGCTTGTTCAGCTGCTCTACGGATTTAACCGGTGATTCAGCGTTGATCACGAGCAGCAGCGGGGTCGAGGACACCATGGCGACCGGTGTGAAGTCCTTCAAGGTGTCATAGGGCAGCTTTTTATACAGACTTGCGTTGATGGCATGGGTGGTCAGGTCCTGGAACAACAGCGTATAGCCATCGGGTTTGGAGCGCGCAACCACGTCCGACGCGATGGTGGTGCCTGCGCCGGGGCGGTTTTCGACCACAATGGATTGTCCCAGCACGGCGGACGCTTCGCTTGCAACGGCGCGGGCCACCACGTCGGATATGCCGCCGGGCGGGAATCCCACCACCATGCGTATGGGCTTGGATGGATAATCGCTTTGGGCGAGCGCGGGCGCGGCGGCCAAAGCCAGCGCGCAAAGCAAGGGGCGTGAAATTCGTGCGAATCTGGACATGAGTGTCTCCGGTTTGAATGGGTATGGTTGATAAATGAAAGCCTCGGGTCGTGCGGCAATGTTGGGCGACCCGAGGCGGTGGACAGCTATGGGCTTCCCGTTGTTGGTTCGGCAAGCCCTTGCAGCGAGCGCCAGTAGGCTTCGACCTGCTGGCGGCTGACCTTGCGGGCAATGAAAACCAGTACCGACTGCGCCTGGGCGTCCGTTGCGCGCTCCAGTGCCACTGGCTGGTCGTAGACATGGCAGACGCCTTGTATCAATTGCGCCTGTGTCTCGCCCTCGAAATAGACGATGCCTTTGACGCGCAATAGATCCGGACCGCGCAGGCGCAGCAGGGTGGACATGAAAAGATCGAACAGCGCCCGGCTCGGCGGCGCATCGAAATGCAATGCGAAGCTGCCGATGTCCGGGGGGTGAATGCTGCTGCGTTGCCCGGCAAGATAGCTGCCCGATTCATGGCTTTCGGCCGCCACGGCATCGGCCGCCGCGTCTTGCCGCAGCGCGGACAAGTCGCCGAATAGCCGCGTGGTCGGCTTGGCGCCGAAAGCCGGATGATTGAATGGCGTGGCATCCGCCAGCAGCGCGATGTCCATGTTGCCCTGGCTTATCGCGATGGTGTCCGCATAACTGTTGATGCTGCGCGCCCAATCCAGGGCGGCAGCGGTCTGGGCCGGTGTCGCGACGTCTGATTTGCTTAGCACAAGAAGGTCCGCCGCCGCGACCTGGGCGTCCGCGATGGCTTGAGCCGCCGCGCGCGCCTGCGGATTGATCGGGTCGATCAGGGTCACGACATGGGCAAGGCGATAGTCCCGTGCCAGCGGACCGTCTCCATACAGGGTCTGGGCGATGGGGCCGGGTTCCGCCAGACCGCTGGTTTCAACGATGACGCGATCGAAGCTGGGCAGCTCGCCGCGATAGCGGCGCATGCCCAAGTCCACGAGCAGCGCCTGCAGGTCGCCGCGCAACTGGCAGCACATGCAACCGTTGTCCAGCAGCACGGTTTCATCGTCGGAACGCTCGAGCAATTGATGGTCTATGCCGATTTCGCCGATTTCATTGACGATCAGCATCGAATTGGCCAGTTCGGGCGTCGCCAGGACTTTCTTCAGCAGCGTGGTCTTGCCGCTGCCCAGAAAGCCGGATACGACGATGACAGGTATGCGCGCATCCGTTCGCATGGCTAGACCGTCATTTCCAGCGCATACAGGCCGCCGGCGTGGCGATCGACCGCGAACACAATGCCGCGGTCGTCAACGAATACATCGTTGAACTGTATGGAGCCCGCCGGTGATCCGGCCGGCGCGTCGGGCACGAAGTAGGCCACTTCCTTGGGGCTGTAGGGATCGCGGATGTCATAGGCGCGTATGCCGCCATTGAAAAAAGAGCAAACGAGTATGTCCTCGGATTTCCAGGCGCCCGGTACAGGGGTGTTTTCGTGCACGTTATGGGCGCCGTAGCGGCCGCCACGATGCTTGTGGATTTCCACGGGAGGCATGGGCAGCGTCGAGATGCTGACCAGGTTGCTTTCATCGCTCATGTCGACGAGCCAGACCAGCTTGGGCCAGTCGGCGGCATTGTCCTGGACGGTTTCGTCGCTGACGACCAGCAACTGGCGCTCGAAGAGCGGCAGGGCGGTATGGGTGAAGCCCTTGAAAGGCGGCGAATTCATGAATCGCGAAATCGG
>JAEWEH010000158.1 GCA_023389535.1 Pseudomonadota bacterium | reverse complement strand
CTGCCGCATCGGCGAATGCAAGCTGATTGTCGGCCGCGAGTTTTTGATTGGCTTGTTCCTGCCGGGACAAAGCATCGTTCCAAGATCCGGCCAAACTGCCCGACATGCCTTCCAGCCGTGTGGACATACCATCCAGCAAGGCAATGGAACGGCGTTCCTGTGCATCGGCAAACCCGTCCAGCGAAGCACGCAAGTCCTGCACCAACGACTGGTTCACATGCTTTTGCTCCGCCAGCGCTGTATTCCAGGCGCCGGTCAGGCTTGCAGCGGTATTCTCAGCATGGTCGGATAGCCCGCCCAACTGCTGTTGCATGGATTGCGCGACCGTGTCGTGCAATGAGGCGGCCCCTTTAACGAGCTGAGCCATGGTCTGCTCGACGACGGGCTGGATCGCCGCAGCGGCTGCCCGCGCGCCATCAGCAATGCCTTCCCGCAACGATTGTTCGACGGAAGCCGCTAAACCTGTGTAGGCCATCTCGGCCTTGCTGTGGAAAGCCTCCTCGTTGCCGGCCAGCTGCTTGCCGAGCGCCAGGCTATGCGCCTCAAGCGCCGTCATCATGGATTGCAGGCGGTCGGCCACGGCAGGCAAGGCATCGCTCTGCCGCTGCAGCAGCCTGATCTGCTCCGCGCGCTGATACGCCTGTGTATGACTGTGCAGGACGGTCGCGATCCTGGCGTCCAGTACGCGCGTAAGCTGGATGCGTTCCCGGCGGCACAAGGCGGACAGCAGGCCCAGCATGGCGGACGTCGCCACGCCGGCAACCGAGGTGCCGAAAGCAAAACCCAGCCCCTTGACCGGTTCGGCCAGTGATGCACGAATGGCCTGCAGATCGCTAGCGCTTTCCAGCGCCAGCCCGGCGCCACGCAAAGTCGCCACCATGCCAAGGAACGTGCCCAGCATGCCCAGCAGTACCAGCAAGCCGGCCAGATAAGGCGCCAGGGCCGGCCCCGGCAAACCGACGCGGTCGCCCTCGATACGCAGGCGCACCGCATTGCGCAAGCTGGGATCCAGCCTGGACAGCCATTCGTCCAGACTCTCCAGAGGTTCAGACAAGGCCGCCAAAGCGCGCTGCAGGGTGGCGCTGGCGTGCTGGTAGCGATAGAGCTCGAAGACACCGATCAGATAGACGCAGCCCACCAGCACCGTAATGGCCAGCGCCAGGGGATTGGACTGCACATACCCGGCGCCCACCCAGCACGCAACGGCCAGGCCCGCAATAAACACCACAAAATGAAGAAGTCGAGTCATAAGGTTCTGGAAGAACAAGCGTGAAGGGCGGACAGCAGCCCTTCGATGGGTTGTAGCCGGATATCCAGCTCGGCAAGCAATATGCGGCGCATATCTTCGCGAAATGTAGCCAGCCATGCACCCGGCGATGTCGCGGCCACTAACGGGCCGGCTTCACCATCGGTCCTCGCGGCCAATGCATCCCGGCGCAAACGTTCGAAGTGGCCCTCCAGCAGGGCGGGTGCTTCCAGCAGCAGGCTTTGCTCGCGGCCGGCCAGCGCCTGTTCCATCGCAGCATCCACCAGGGCCAACCGCGCCACGTCCGGTGTCGATGAAGCAAGCATAGTCCGCAAACGGCCGCGCAAATCCGCGATATGGGTCTCCATTGCCTGTTGGACCGCAACGTAACGCTGGCGGTAGGTCGCGTAGTCGGCGCTCTCCGCATCGTCCTCCGGGCGGGAAGCGTTGCGGTTACGCGTTCGCTGCGGCCCGCGCTGCATGGAAACCGATGATCGCGACCCGCCCGCCCCAGTCGCCGCGGCGATGGCTTGTTCCAGTTCCGCGCACACGCGGGCGCAGTCGTCTCGTCCATCGTCGGCCGAAGTTAGCACGGCCGAACGCGCCACCGCAGCATCGGCTGATGTACTGCCTGCCGGGCCACCATGTTGGGCCGGGCCGCGTTCGGCCGGGCCACGGCCAGCCGACGCGGATTCTTTCAGGGCCGCGGAAAGTGCGATCGCGTCCGCCCATCCCAGCCAGCGGCTCAGACGGCTTGGCAGTGCTTGCGCAGGCGCAGCGATATCGGCGCCTGTCAGGCGAACAAGCAGCCGGACAAACTCCGGACCGCCCGCCCCCGTGTGCCGAGGCAGTTCTTGCACCATTCCATTAAGGTCAAAAACCTGAGATTTTACACTTTGAGGGATAGCTGCTCGATGGCGGCTTCGGACACCGCCACGATTTCCAGGAAACACTACCCTGGCAACCCGCAGCGCCGGATCTCGGCACGCGACAGCAAAGAAAAAGGCCAAACCCAATGTCTCAAAGGGTTCGGCCTTTAGCCTGAGTTCTACAGCGGCCCGCCGTCAAAGGCGAGCCACCGAGGCCAATCAGATAACCTGGATCATCGTGGCCTGCGGGCCCTTCTGTCCTTGGGTTGCGACGTAGGAGACGCGCTGGTTCTCTTCAAGAGACTTGTGGCCCGTACCCTGGATCTCGCTGTAATGTGCGAAAAGGTCCTTACCGCCGGATTCAGGCGAGATAAAGCCGAACCCCTTGTCGTTGTTGAACCATTTCACAATGCCGATTTCTGTTTTCAATATAAGTCCTAAATTTAAAAGGGAAAAGTATCCCCACGCCCACTATGGACGGTCAGGCCATATATCACAAGGCCTGTTACTAATTAATACTCTTTCCGCGGAGTCCGGGTGTGCACCACGTGCGGGTTTTCGGGGCCGGGCAGTTTGCCCGGCAGGGCTAGATGGTGACACCAAGGCAATTGTGCAAGCACCGCTTGCACAAACTATTCGAATAGATCCGCACCAACAGCTTCGAGATCAGTCCATCGTCAGACGTTAAACAAGAAATTCAACACGTCCCCGTCCTTCACCACATACTCCTTCCCCTCCGCCCTCATCTTGCCGGCCTCTTTGGCGCCCTGCTCGCCTTTGCAGGCGATGAAGTCGTCGTAGGCGATGGTCTGGGCGCGGATGAAGCCGCGTTCGAAGTCGGTGTGGATGACGCCGGCGGCCTTGGGCGCGGTGTCGCCGATATGGATGGTCCAGGCGCGCACTTCCTTGACGCCGGCGGTGAAGTAGGTCTGCAGGCCCAGCAGGCTGTAGGCGGCGCGGATGACGCGGTTCAGGCCGGGTTCGTCCATGCCCAGGTCAGCCAGGAACACGGCCTTGTCTTCATCGTCCAGTTCGCCGATCTCGGCCTCGACCGCGGCGCAGACCGCGACGACGGGCGAGTTTTCGGCCTGCGCATACTGCTGCACGGCCTCCAGGTGCGGGTTGTTCTCGAAGCCATCTTCCTTGACGTTCGCCACATACATGCAGCGCTTGGCCGTGATAAAGCAGAAAGGCTTCAGCATGGCCTGGTCGTCTTCGTCCAGATTCAGCGAGCGGATGGGGCGGGCCTCGTTCAGCACGGGGATGACTTTTTCCAGCGCGGCCACCAGCTTGATGGCTTCTTTGTCACCGGAACGCGCGGTCTTTTGATGGCGTTGCAGGGCTTTTTCGGCGGTAGCCAAGTCGGCCAGGGCCAATTCGGTATTGATGACTTCGATGTCGGATACCGGATTGATGCGGCCCGCCACGTGGACCACGTTATCGTCTTCGAAACAGCGCACCACATGGACGATGGCGTCGGTTTCGCGGATATTCGCCAGAAACTGGTTGCCCAGGCCTTCGCCTTTGGAGGCGCCGGCGACCAGGCCAGCGATATCCACAAATTCGACCACGGCCGGCAATACGCGTTCGGGCTTGACGATGTCAGCTAGGGCAGCCAGGCGGGTGTCGGGCACTTCCACCACGCCGACGTTGGGCTCGATGGTGCAGAAGGGATAGTTTTCGGCGGCAATGCCTGCCTTGGTCAACGCATTGAACAGTGTCGATTTGCCGACGTTGGGTAAACCAACGATGCCACATTGCAAAGCCATGAGTATCCTGAATATATAAATGGGTAAAGCGAAAAGAAAGCTATTGTAGTAGTTAAGGGACATCGGGCGCACGCCGCCGTCCGGTGCGCCTCAGATCCGCGAGCAGGCAAAATGCGTCAATCAAGCCCGATACGTGGATCACGCCAATGAATCCCACACATCGATTAAACCGCGCGACAGTTAAACCAGCACATCCGGCATGGCCCTTAATACCAGCCATACGACCAGCAAGGGCCCGCCGTTGAACAAGCCATGCAGCAACATGGAGGCCCCTATCCCGCGCTTGACGCGCAGCCAGCCCAGCACCATGCCGGTCAACCACTGAGGCAGCACCAGCAAGGGCAACAGCCACAGCGGGGTATGGTGCAAGTTGAAGTTGTACAAATGCACCGCGGCGAATGCCAGGCAGGCTAGATGGAATACCCAGGGGAATGATCGCCGATAGCGCATACGCCAGCGCCATGGCAGGGATCGCCGGGTACGCCGGCCACCGGCCAGCATGGGCAGCCAGCACAAAGCCACGGCGGCGCTTGCCAACAGGATGCCGGGCCACTTGGGGCCCAGCAGCATGGCGCCCACGGCCATCGGCACCAGCCACCAAGCCTGCGCCAAGCGCCGCAAACCATAGCGGAACACCAGCTCTTCCACGATGGGCGCCCAGATCAGCGCCTGCAGCCAAGGCATGTTGTAGATGTCCAGCCTGTGCGTCGCACCACCGGCCCCGGCCGCTGCCACGGCGATCGGCCCTAAAACGACCAGATTGATGCTCCATAGGAAGGCTGCCCATTTCAGCAGGCGGCCTAGCGGCGCGCCGGAAAACCAATCGCTGCGCCATACGTTGTCCGCCAGGCGACCGGGCAGGCGCGGGCCGAATCGCGGTCGCATTATGAAGAGCAAGAAATCGCGCAGCTCGTGTCGGAAGCGCGTTCGGGAGTGGCGCATGGATGCCAGACGCCCCAGGGATTCAGGCACGATTGCCCTCGTGCAGTTGATTGATGGCCTGAGGGAATTCCCCGCGCAGCAGCGCCGGCAAAGCATGCCGGGCGCGTTCAATGACGCCCTCGATATGCTTGAGTTCTTCCCGGCGTGGCGGGTTCAGCACGAAAGCGGCCACTTGTTGCGCCAGGCCCAA
>JAEWEH010000346.1 GCA_023389535.1 Pseudomonadota bacterium | reverse complement strand
CAAGGCTGTATGTTCGCGCAGATCAGTCTGGAAAGGCATTCCGCGGAAATTGTCGAAAATTTCGAGCGCTCGGTGCGGGATGCGCCGGAAATCCTGGAATGCTATGCCGTCACGGGCGATGCCGACTTTTTATTGAAGATACTGGTGCCCAGCCCCGAAGCCTACGATCGCTTTCTGCACCGATTCCTGTTCAATTTGCCGGGTGTGCGCCAGACGCGCACCATCGTCGCGCTACGCGAGATCAAGCACGATATCCGGCTGCCTCTATAGATAAAGCATGGCCTTGGCCAGCAGCACGATGCCGACCATGTGGGTAAACACGCTGATATGTATGCGTTGCGAATAGCGCGTCTTCAGCATGCCCTTGGCGCCCAGCGTCACGGCGACGAAAAAATGCCCCAGCACACTTAACGCCAGCAGGATCTTGAGGCTGAGCAGCAGGGCGAAGTGGCTGTCGAAGGGGTGGGCCAGCACCGCGCGGTAATGCCAGGCCATGCTGATGCCGGCGCCATACAGAACCAGCAGCACCCAGGGCATGATGCGCCGCGCACGCTGGCCTATGGCGCGCTCCACTTCCCGCATGGCGTCGCGCGGCACATGTTTGCGCACTCCTTCCAGCATGAGCACTTCAAAAAATACGGTTCCCACGAAGATGAACGCGGCGAACAGATGCAGGATGATCAGGACCGGATAAGACATGGCGGCTTGCCCTTGCAGCGCGAAGCCCGCAGGCGGTTCAGGTAGAATGACGCCATGATTGTAGGCCGCAAGCATGTACGCGGCCATCGATACCACACGCGGCTTGTGGTTTTGGAAGGAAGGCTAGATGAATGATTTCCTTTTCCCCTGGCGGGCGTTTTGTACCAGTGTGCTGGCGGGCGCGCTGGTAGCCGGATGCGCAGCCCCCAGCGCTCCACCGCCGCCTCCCCCGGTCAAAGCGCCGCCCAGTTGTCAGGCCGCCGCCGGCGGCGACGCGCTGATAGGCAACTGGCTGAGCGTGCGCAAGCAACAAGGGGTGGCGGGCGAATTGCGCACGCTGTTCACGCTGAACCCCGACGGCACCATGTCCTATACCGAGCAGCTCAAGCGTGGCAAGAAGCCTTCGCAGGGGCTGTCGGAGACGGGCTGCTGGAAGCGCGACGGGCAAACCCTGGTCTTGCAGACCCTGTTGTCCAACGGCGAGCCCGTCAATCTGGACGACCCGATCTACACCAATCGCTACGCCATCGTAAAGACCGGCGGCCAGGAATTTTCCTTGCGCGATGACGAAGGCGCCGCCATCCGGGCCAAGCGCATGTCGCCGGGCTATCGCCTGCCTTTCTAGACTGCCGCCAGCCGCTGCAGCACGCGCTCGCGGCCCAGGATCGCCAGTACGGCGCCAATGGCAGGGGTTTGTTTGTGTCCGGTCACGGCCAATCGCAAGGGGATGCCCAGCTTGGGCATCTTCACGCCATGCTCGGCCAGCAAGGACTTGATCAGGGCATCCAGCGCTTCCGTGGTCCATTCGGGCAAGGCGGCCGCCTGGCCGGCAAAATCGGCCAGCAGCCTGCGGGCCGCGTCGTCCATATGATCCGCAAGCAGCGTTTCCTCGGCACGCGTGTAGGGTCCGCAGAACAGCATGGCGCCGTCCGCCAGCTGGTTCAGGGTTTCGGCCCTGTCCTTCAGCAGGCCCATCACGGCCGGCAGGTCGACCGCGTCGGGGTCCCCCTGCCGGTCGCGTATGCGCGGCGCCACCCGCGTGGCCAGATCCGTGTTGTCTGATTGCTTGATGTAGTGCGCATTGACCCAGTTCAGTTTCTTGGGGTCCCATTGCGCCGGTGATTTGTTCAGATTGCGCGTGTCGAACCATTCCACCAGCTGATCGCGGGTGAAGAGTTCGTCGTTGCCGTGGCTCCATCCCAGGCGGGCCAGGTAGTTCACCATGGCTTCCGGAAGATAGCCTTCCTTGTCGTATTCCATCACGTTGACTGCGCCATGGCGCTTGGACAGCTTTTCGCCGTCCGGCCCAAGGATCATGGGAACGTGGCCATATTGGGGCAGTTCGGCGCCGAGCGCGCGCAAAATATTGATCTGGCGCGGGGTATTGTTGACATGATCGTCTCCGCGCAGCACGTGGGTGATTTTCATGTCCCAGTCATCTACCACCACACAGAAGTTATAGGTGGGGGTGCCGTCCGGGCGGGCGATGATCAAGTCGTCCAGTTCGGCGTTGTCGAAGCTGATGGGGCCCTTGATCAAGTCGTTCCAGGCCGTGACGCCGTCCTTCGGATTCTTGAAGCGCAGCACCGGCTTGCGGCCGGCAGGCGGGGGCGGTAGGGTTTTGCCGGGCTCGGGCCGCCAGGTTCCGTCATACCGCGGCTTCAGGCCCGCAGCGCGCGCTTTTTCACGCATGGCTTCGACTTCTTCGGGGCTGCTGTAGCAATGGTAGGCCGTGCCATCGGCCAGCATCTGCGCCAGGACCTCGCGATAGCGGTCCATGCGCTGCATCTGATAGAACGGGCCTTCGTCGGGCTGCATGTCCAGCCAGGCCATGCTGTCCAATATGGCCTGCACGGCTTCGGGGGTGGAACGTTCCAGGTCGGTATCCTCGATGCGCAGCACGAAGACGCCCCGATGATGGCGGGCGTAGGCCCAGGAAAACAGCGCGGTGCGGGCGCCGCCCAGGTGCAGATAGCCCGTCGGGGAGGGTGCGAAACGCGTACGGACAACGGAAGCAGTAGACGTGGTCATTATTAGTCGTTTAGGCTTTAGCATGCGCCCTTGCGGGCGACTGTAAGGTGGAAGCAACAGGGCTATTTTAAAGTACGCGCCCATTACTGCCGAAGAAGGGAAACTGTATGCTGCGACATAGGCTGGCCGCCCTGTTCGAACCTCGTTCGGTGCTGGTGCTTGCGGATCGCGATCTGCCGGTCGCCGCCGCCACGCCTCGCTGGCTCCAGACTGCGCTGACAGTGGTGCAGGCGCCGCCGGGCGTAGACATCGCCTTGCCGCCAAGCCTTGCAGGCCTCGCGCCCGGCGTCAGGCTGGACGTGGCGCTGGTATGCGTGGCGCCCCACCGTTTGCCACAGGCACTGCAGGCACTGAAGGCTTGCCGGCCGCGTAGCCTGGTTTTGCTGGCCCATGAACAAGCTTCGGCGGAACCCCTTGAAGACATGGCGTATTGCCGCTCGTGGGGTGTGCTGAATGATTGCGCCGTGCTCGGCCCCAGGGCGTTCGGCGTACAAAGGCCCCATCTGGGGCTTAACCTCAGCCATCAAGCGGACACTGCACTGGGCGGACGCGTGGCGCTGGTCACGCAATCGCGCTCCATTACCGCCGCCGTGCTGGACTGGGCTGACGACATCAGCTTCGGATTCTCGGCCGTGGTGTCGGTTGGGGATGAAGCCGTGGTCGATATTCCCGAGGTGCTGGACTACTTGGCCATGGATAGCCGTACCGAAAGCATCGCCTTGTATCTTGAGGAAACCTCGTCGTCGCGGCGCTTCACCAGTGCATTGCGCGCGGCGGCCAGCATCAAGCCGGTCGTGGTATTGAAAGGAGGACGGGAACTGGCTGGCTCGCCGGTCGAGGACGCCGTCTTCAACGCGCTGCTGCGGCGCGCCGGCGCCGTCCGCATCCGTTATTTTGTCCAGTTATTCTCTGCACTGAAGGTCTTGGTCCAGGCCAAACGTGCTCAAGGGCGCAAGGTGGCCATGTTTTCAAACGGGCAGGGGGCTTCGCAACTGGCGCTGGATGCCATGGGGGAAGGCGCACCGGTATTCCGCGCCGAACTGTCGCTGGCCAGTATCAAGGCGCTGGGCGAGCTGCTGGAACCGGGCGCTGCCACCGACAATCCCGTGGTC
>JAEWEH010000034.1 GCA_023389535.1 Pseudomonadota bacterium | reverse complement strand
GCCCCAACGGGGCGGGCAAGTCCACCGTGCTCAAGGCCATTACCGGCCTGCTGCGCCCGCGGTCCGGCAGCGTGAAGCTGGAAGGCCGCGAGTTGGCTGGACTCGGTCCGGAAGAAATTATCGCGGCCGGCCTGGGGTTTGTGCCGCAAGTCGACAATGTTTTTCCCAGCCTGACGGTGGCCGAGCATTTCGCGCTGGCGCGCGGCATCGACCGGCGCCGCGCCACCGAAAACGCCCTGGGGTTTTTTCCCCAGCTTGCGCCCCAGCTGCATAGAATGGCTTCAGTGCTGTCGGGCGGAGAGCGCCAGATGCTGGCCATCGCCCGCGCGCTGGTGCTGGCCCCGCGGCTGATCCTGCTTGATGAGCCCTCCGCCGCGCTGGCGCCGCAAATCGTGCAGATGGTCTTCGATCGCATTGTGGCCATTGCTGATTCAGGCATATCGGTGCTGCTGGTGGAACAGAACGTGAAGGCCGCCCTACCTTTGTCGCACTATGCCTATGCCCTGCAGGTGGGCCGCAACGCGCTTTCCGGCCCGGGGCCGGATCTGCTTGCGGACCCAAGGTTGAATGACGTTTACCTGGGAAGGTCCGCGGGGTCGCCCGCCGCGGGATCGCCCGCCGCCGGTTCGCCGGCCGCGAGGTCGTCCGCCACTGAACCTTCAAATTCTTGATGAGGTGTGAGACATGAGCCAACATCCCCCCCTGGAGCTGCGGCTGGAGATGCATCGCCGCATGATTCTGACCAGAAGGCTGGAAGAGCGCCTGGGCGAGTTGCACAAGGCGGGCAAAACGCGCGGGCCGATACATCGCTGTGACGGTCAAGAGGCGATAGGCATCGGCGCCACTGCGGCCCTGACCCAGACTGATTGCGTCACCAGCACGCACCGCGGCCACGCCCACTACATAGGCAAGGGCCTGGACCCGCGCCGCATCATGGCTGAAATCATGGGACGCGAAACTGGCTATTGCCGGGGCCGTGCCGGCCATATGCTGGTGGCCGATGCATCCCAAGGGATGATAGGCGGCAACGCCATCGTCGGGGCCAGCATCCCGGCAGCCACCGGTATGGCTTTGTCTTTCCAGGTGCAGGGCCGCAAGGATGTCTCGATGTGCTTTTTCGGCGATGGCGCCGCGCAGACCGGCATTTGCCATGAATCCATGAATATCGCCGCACTGTGGAAGTTGCCGGTAGTCTTTATGCTGGAGCATAACCACTATGGCCTGACGGTGCATCACACGGCCCAGTCGTCGATTGAAGATCTTAGCGTGCGCGGCGCCGGCTATGGAATCCCCAGCGTCATCGTCGATGGCAACGATGTGCTCGCGGTCTATCAGGCGGCGGCGCAAGCTGTCGCACGCGCACGCGCGGGCGATGGCCCCAGCCTGATCGAAGCGAAGACCTATCGCGTCGAAGGCTTTTCCACGTCCGACATGGGCGGCTACCAGGACCCGGCGCAGATCGCCTATTGGCGCGAGCGCGATCCCATACGCGTCAGCTTCGAACAACTGAAGCAAGAGGCCGGCGAGGCGCGCCTGCTGGAGATCGACAGGCAGGCGACGGACGACATCCGCGACGCGGTCGATGCCGCCTTGTCGGATCCTTTCCCTACATTCGAGGTCTTTGCTGGCTCCCTGGCTTATTCGGAGGTGTGCTGATGGCTGTCATGCGTTATGCCGAGGCGCTCAACGCCGCCTTGCGCGAAGAGATGGCGCGCGATCCCAATGTGTTTCTTTTCGGCGAAGACATCGCCACCTACGGCGGCGTATTCAAAGTGACGAGGGGCCTGCTGGAAGAGTTCGGCGCTGGGCGCGTACGCGATACGCCGATATCCGAGCAGACTCTGGCCGCGATGGCGGTGTCCGCCGCCATGACGGGTACGCGACCCGTGCTGGAGATCATGTACGCGGACTTCATGCCGCTGGTGTTGGATGCTTTGATCAACCAGGCTTCCGTGTATGAATACATTTGGGCCGGGCAAGTGCAGATGCCTTTCGTCCTGCGCACGCAGGGCGGCGGCGGTGCGGGCGCCGGCGCCCAGCATTCCAAGAGCCTGGATGCGCTGATCGCGCATATTCCGGGCCTGAAAGTGGTGGCGCCAGCCAGCCCCGCCGATGCGAAAGGGTTGCTGAAGGCCGCCATACGCGATGCGCAGCCCGTCGTTTTCCTTGAGCACAAGCTGCTTTACAACATGCGCGACGAAGTGCCCGATGGCGACCACGTCGTCGAAATCGGCAAGGCGCGCTGCGTGCGCGAAGGCCGCGATGTCTCCCTATTCGCAACGTCGCGTATGGTGATTGAAAGCATGAAGGCCGCGGAACTTCTGGCCGCCGATGGCATAGCCGCCGAGGTGATAGACTTGCGCACGCTGCGGCCGCTGGATGTGGGGGCCATCAAGCGCTCCATCGCCAAGACCCATCATGCAGTCGTGGTCAACGAGGGTTGGCAATTCTGCGGCTATGCCGCGGAACTGTCCGCCACCATCATGGATCACGCCTTTGATGACCTTGACGCGCCGGTGCAGCGGGTGGCCATGCCCGACATGGCAGTGCCTTATAGCGAACCGCTGGAAATGGCTGTGCTGCCCAATGCGCAGAAAATCGCTGCGGCGGCGCGCAAGGCGCTGGCTTGAATAAATAGGGGAATTGCGTGCTTATCGATATCAGCGTGCCCGCTTCGGGCGGCGAATACATGGATGCGGTCGTGGTGGTGCAGTGGCACGTCGACGCCGGGCAAGCGGTCAAGGCTGGGCAAACCATGGTCGTCGTGGAGACGGCGAAAACGTCCATCGACATCGACGCGCCGGCTGACGGCGTCATGGGCGACATCCTTGCCGGGGAAGGCGCCGAAGTACCGATCGGCGGTCTGCTTGGAAGGCTGGTCGCCGAAACCGATGGCGCCACCGTGCTGCCAGCTCGAATCGCAGCCCTTGAAGCCGGCTCGGCGCCGTCGACAGGCGCCGCGGTTACGCATGCTGTCGCGTCTGCCCATGTGCAGGGCGCCGATCAGCAATCCAAGGCCGACCCCACTACATCCCCTCGCCAGGCCGTTTCACCGGCGGCACGCAAGGCGGCGCGCGACCGCGGCCTCGATCTGACCGGCGTGCAAGCAAGCAGCCCGACAGGCCGCATCAAGCTGCGCGATCTGCCACAGGACGGCATCAGCCAACCCGATGGCGATCTCTATATGCAACGTCGCGGTGGCGAACTGGGCGACCCCATCGTTTTCATACACGGTTTTGGCGGCGACACAGTCAGCTGGACGCCTTTGCTTGCCTGCCTGAATGCCGACCGTCCGGCAGTGCTGCTGGACCTGCCTTGTCACGGGCGCTCTGCCCGCCGAAATGTACAAAGCGTGCAGGATATGGCCGACTGTGTTGTGGCGACGTTGCAGGCGCAGGGCTTGACGAAGGTACACCTGGTGGGCCATTCGCTGGGAGGCGCAGTGGCCATGTTGGTGGCCGCGGACCAGCACATGGATGTTCGCAGCTTGGCGCTATTGGCGCCGGCGGGCTTGGGCCGCGATATTAATAGCGGCTTCATCCGGGGTTTTGCCGCAGCGGCCGACGTGGTCAGTCTGACGCCGTGGCTGCGCATGCTGGTGGCAGACGGCGCGCTCATCGACGATACGATCGCCGCGTTATCCATGGAGGCGCGCGCCGACCCCGCCTTGCGCCGAGCCCAGCAAGACATGGCTGCGGCATTGTTCGCGCACGCCAGCGCGCTGCCCGACGATCTGCGCGATGTGTTGATGGGTTTGAACATGCCGCGCAAAATCATCTGGGGCGAACTGGACCGGATCATACCCTGGCGCCACGCCTTGGGGCTGGATGGTGCGGCCGCGCTGCATCTCCTGCCTGGCGTTGGCCATGTGCCCCAATTCGAAGCGGCCCAGCGGGTCGCTGACCTGCTGGATGAACTGCTGCGGAGCGCATCCTGATTTCTTCAGTTTATTTTCATTATCAAGGCGAAGCGCACGAAATTGAACTGGCGCACGATCTGGCGCCGATCACGATTCAGCGGCTGCTGGATAGCCTGCCGGCGCGCATCGACATTCACTGCGCCAAGATCGCCGGACGCCATATTTTCTGGCACGCTCCGTTCATCGCGCCGCTGGAGCAGGGACGCGATGTGCTCGACGCGCCCGCCGGCACCTTCCTGTACTGGCCGGAAAGGCAATTCCTGGAGCTGATCTATGGTGATTTACAGGCGGAATCGGCACAGGTGTCGGTATTGGGCCGTTTGCGTGGCGATGTAGGCTGGCTGCGCGCCTTGGGCGAACGCGTCACCCGCCGGCAGGGTCACGAACTGATCTGGGCCGAGCTTACGGCGGGGCCGATGGCATCCTCGGGCGGCGTTGCCATAAGCCCCGAGCACCGGGGCGGCGCCGTCACAGCATCTTCCCAGGCACCCGCCGATAGCGGATCAACAGGCCCATCGAGCGTGTCTCGCGCGGACTATCTCTGGGACGCCCGCTTCGGCGCACTCCGGCAGGCCCGGGTTGCTGCCTGGCAAAACGAACCCCGCGATATACAACGCCTGGTGAACCGACGCGGCATCATGCTGCCTTATGGGCCTTTGTCGATGGCAGAGGGCGAGTTCCGCAAACTGCAGGAATTGCTGTGGCGCTTGGGTACGACCCTGGCGAAGGACATCCCGGCGCCTGAGCGCGGGCGGCATGCTGCCTTTCTTATTGATGCCTTTCTGACGCGCATCGTCGGTTTATGCGGCTTGCACGAAAGCGGCGCCATTCTGGATCAGGCAGCGGGGCTGTTGCGGGACTATCCCGACGCTGCGCCGGCTATTCTGGAAGAAGTGGTGCTGTATAGCGGACGCATGGCCGCATGGCTCGATTTATACATACCTTGGCATACGCTCAATGAACAAGTCGTGAATACGCGAAACAAGAAAGGAGGCCATCCATGAATGCAGCGAGTCCCAGTTATCGGGTGGCGGTCGCGGGCCTGGGGGCCATTGGCCAAGCCGTAGCACACGCGCTGGATAGCGGCAGCATCCCGGGTTGCCGGCTGGCCGCCGTCAGTGGCCGGGACCCTGGCAAGACACAAGATTTCGTGGCTGCATTGTCCACAGCGGTGCCCATGGCAGCGCTGGAAGATCTGGGCGCACATGCCGACGTCATCGTCGAATGCCTCCCGCCGGCCTTGTTAAGCGCGGTGGCCGATCCCGCCCTGCGCGCCGGCAAGACCGT
Organism: Pseudomonadota bacterium; assembly: GCA_023389535.1. Taxonomy (GTDB): domain Bacteria; phylum Pseudomonadota; class Gammaproteobacteria; order Burkholderiales; family Burkholderiaceae_B; genus UBA6240. The sequence continues at coordinate 831 of JAEWEH010000034.1, read as the reverse complement.
CGTGGTGCTGTCTGCGGGGGCTCTACTCCGCTATCCTGAGCTTATCGACCTGGCGGCGGGTCATGCCGGGGCGCGCATTCTGGTCCCATCCGGTGCGGCGCTGGGTCTGGATGCCGTGGCTGCCGCGGCGGAAGGGCGCATTGAATCGGCCCGGATGATCACCCGCAAGCCGCCTGCCGGCTTCAAAGGGGCGCCGCTGGTGGTCGAAAGGAATATAGATCTGGATCAGCTCACCGAACCGGTGCTGCTGTTCGAAGGCACCGCCCGCGAGGCCGCGCGCGACTTCCCTTCCAATCTGAATGTGGCGGTCGCGTTTTCGCTGGCGGGCATAGGTCCCGACCGCACTCGGCTCGAAGTCTGGGCTGACCCCGGCATCAGTCGCAATACACATGCCCTGGAAGTGGTGTCGGATTCATCGGTGCTGCGCATGACGATCGAAAACATTCCCTCTGCCAACCCCAAGAGCAGCCGCATCACGGCACTGAGCGTCATCGCCTTATTGCGCAAGCTGGCAGCGCCGCTCAACGTGGGTACTTAGTCGGCATAATCGCGGAACCCGCCGGGCGGCGAGATTGCGCTACACCGGGCGCTCATGCGCTGACGAGGCTAATTAAGGCGTCTTGCAGCCTGCTCCTGCTCTTGCGCCTGGACTTCCAATATGAGCTCTTCGAGCCGTGGAGACGTCTTCAGCGTCAGTACGGGTGTTTCGGGGCTGGAATCATCGCGCTCGAGGCTGAGTTCGATGCTTTGACCTTCAAAAGCGTCAGGATTGGCCTGGATTTGCACATATTGGTTCAGCAGGCGATCCACCGCTTTCTGTGCTTCGTGCAA
>JAEWEH010000497.1 GCA_023389535.1 Pseudomonadota bacterium | reverse complement strand
GTATGTGGATGGTGTCGTCCGGCAAGCCTTCGTGGCCATAGCGCTTGGCCACCACGCCGGACAGCATGGCGCCTATCGTGCGGTTGCGGTTGCGCACCGGCGTGATGAAAGAGACTTTTTCGCCGCGTTCGATGGCCGCTTTGCTGCGCTCGATCAACTGGTGGTCAAGGGCGTGGGTCAATGCGTGGTCCTGGTCTTCGACCTGATGCAAGAGTCCCTTGGCCGGTACAGCATGAAAAACGCGGCTGAAATCCAGGCCTTGCGCTTTCCAGTGCTCGATGCCAGCACGGGTGTTCAACAGATCCACGCGGCCTATCATGTCGTCGAAGCGCCGTATGCCCAGCTGCGCCATGATTTCGCGCACTTCTTCGGCGACGAAGAAGAAATAGTTGACGACGTGTTCGGGCTTGCCCTGGAATTTTTTGCGCAGCACGGGATCTTGTGTAGCCACGCCCACCGGACAGGTGTTCAGATGGCATTTGCGCATCATGATGCAGCCTTCGACCACGAGCGGCGCGGTGGCGAAGCCGAATTCGTCCGCGCCCAACAGCGCGCCGATGGCGACGTCGCGCCCGGTTTTCATTTGGCCGTCGGCCTGTACGCGGATGCGGCTGCGCAGGTTGTTCAAGATCAGGGTTTGCTGCGTTTCAGCCAGGCCCAGTTCCCAGGGCGTGCCGGCATGCTTGATTGACGATACAGGCGATGCGCCCGTGCCGCCGTCGTGGCCGGCGATCACCACATGGTCGGCCTTGGCCTTGGCCACGCCCGTGGCGACCGTGCCCACGCCGACTTCCGACACCAGCTTCACCGAAATGGAAGCTTGCGGATTCACATTCTTCAAATCGTGGATCAACTGCGCCAAGTCTTCGATGGAATAAATATCGTGGTGCGGCGGCGGCGAGATCAGCCCGACGCCGGGCACCGAGTAGCGCAGCTTGGCGATGTATTCCGATACCTTGTGGCCGGGCAACTGGCCGCCTTCGCCGGGCTTGGCGCCCTGTGCCATCTTGATCTGGATCTGGTCTGCGCTGGACAGATATTCGGCCGACACGCCAAAGCGGCCCGACGCCACCTGCTTGATGCGCGAGCGCAGGGAATCGCCCGCCGCCAGCGGCACGTCGGCCTCGATGCGGTCCGCGCCCAGGAATGACGCCAGCGTGTCGCCCTTGCGGACGGTTGGTTTGCCGGCGCGCATTTCGTCGCGATAGCGCAATTCGTCCTCGCCGCCTTCGCCGGTGTTGGACTTGCCGCCGATGCGGTTCATGGCCACGGCCAGCACAGTATGCGCCTCGGTGGAAATCGAGCCCAGCGACATGGCTCCGGTGGCGAAGCGCCTGACAATCTCCTTCGCCGGCTCGACTTCGCTGAGCGGTATGGCCGCGGAAGGGTCCACCTTGAACTCGAACAGACCGCGCAATGTCATGTGGCGCTGGGACTGGTCATTGATCAGTTGGGCATATTCTTTATAGGTGCTGTAGTTATTGGCGCGCGCCGCATGCTGCAGCTTGGCGATGGAATCCGGCGTCCAGGTGTGGTCCTCGCCCCGTACGCGCCAGGCATAGTCGCCGCCCGCGTCCAGCTCGTCGGCCAGTACCGGGTCGTTACTGAACGCCGCGCGATGCATGCGCAGGGCTTCTTCGGCCACTTCAAAAATGCCTATGCCCTGGATATTGCTGGGCGTGCCGGTGAAGTATTTTTCCACCAGGCTGGACTGCAGGCCGACCGCCTCGAAGATTTGCGCACCGGTATAAGACATATAGGTGGAGATGCCCATCTTGGACATGACCTTGTTCAGTCCTTTGCCGATGGCTTTGGTGTAATTCTTGATGGCGGTTTCCGGATGGGGCATCGCGGCCAGCGTTTCCAGCGCCAGATAAGGGTGTATGGCTTCAGCGCCGAAGCCGCCCAGCAGCGCGAAGTGGTGCACTTCGCGTGCCGATCCGGTTTCCACCACCAGGCCGGTACGGGTGCGCAGGCCGGCGCGTATCAAATGCAGATGGATGGCCGATGTCGCCAGCAAGGCGGGGATGGCGACATGTTCGCCGTCCACCTTGCGGTCGGTGATCAGCAGGATGTTGTAGCCGCTGCGCACCGCGTCGGCGGCGTTCGAACAGAGCGCGGCGATGCACGCCTCGATGCCGTCCGGGCCCCAAGCCACCGGGTAGGTGATGTCCAGCTCGAAGCAGCGGAATTTGTCTGACGTAATGCGGGCGATGTTGCGGATCTGCGCCATGGCGGCGAAGTCCAGCACGGGCTGCGATACTTCCAGGCGCAGCGGCGGATTGACGTTGTTGATGTCCAGCAAGTTGGGCTTGGGGCCGATGAAGGACACCAGCGACATGACCAGCTGTTCGCGTATGGGGTCGATGGGCGGGTTGGTGACTTGGGCGAACAGTTGGCGGAAATAGTTATAGAAGGGCTTGGACTTATTGGACAGCACAGCCAGCGGCGCGTCGTTGCCCATGGAGCCTGTGGCTTCTTCGCCGCTGGCGGCCATGGGCCGCAGGATGAACTTGAAGTCCTCTTGGGTCCAGCCAAAAGCCTGCTGGCGATCCAGCAGCGAGGCGCTGCTGCGCGCGCGATCGTCCGGCAGTTGTGCCGGCAGTGATTCCAGCTTCAGGCGCAGGCGTTCAATCCATTGGCGGTAAGGGCGGGTATGCGCCAGCTGCGACTTGATCTCTTCGTCGTCGATGATGCGCCCCTGCTGCAGATCGATCAGGAACATTTTGCCCGGCTGCAAACGCCATTTCTTGACGATGCGGTGTTCGGGGATCGGCAGGGTGCCCGCCTCGGACGCCATAATGACCATGTCGTCGTCGGTGACCAGGTAGCGCGCCGGGCGCAGCCCATTGCGGTCCAGCGTCGCGCCGATCTGGCGGCCGTCGGTAAAGGCCACAGCCGCGGGGCCGTCCCAGGGTTCCATCATGGCCGCGTGGTATTCATAGAAGGCGCGGCGGGTCTCGTCCATGTCGGCGTGCTGTTCCCAAGCTTCGGGAATCATCATCATCATGGCATGGGCCAGGGAATAGCCCGACATCACCAGCAGTTCCAGGCAATTGTCGAAGGTGGCCGTGTCCGACTGGCCTTCGTAGACAATCGGGTAGAGCTTGGGCAGGTCGGCGCCCAGCACGGCGGACTGCATCGTGCCTTCACGGGCGCGCAGCCAATTGAAGTTGCCCTTGACGGTATTGATTTCGCCGTTGTGGGCAATCATGCGGTAAGGGTGGGCGAGCGGCCAGGCGGGGAAGGTGTTGGTGGAAAAACGCTGGTGCACCATGGCCAGCGCCGACACGGCGCGGCTGTCGGCCAGGTCGCGGTAATAGCAGCCCACCTGGTCCGCCAGCAGCAGGCCTTTATAGACCACGGTGCGTACTGAAATCGACGGCACGAAATATTCCTGGCCATGCGCAAGCCGCATATGCTGGATCGCGTGGCTGGCCGTCTTGCGGATCACATAGAGCTTGCGTTCCAGGGCGTCGGGCACCATGATGTCGGCCCCGCGTCCGATGAACAGCTGGCGGATGACGGGCTCGCAGGCGCGCACCGTGGGCGACATCGGCATGTCCGTGTCGATGGGTACATCGCGCCAGCCAAGCACGACCTGGCCTTCATCGCGCACAGCACGTTCCAGTTCCTGCTGACAGGCCAGCCGCGACGCGGTTTCTTTGGGCAAAAAGACCATGGCCACGCCATATTCGTCCGGCGGGGGTAAGGTCACGCCTTGCGCGGCCATGTCCTGACGGTACAGCGCGTCGGGGATTTGTATCAGGATGCCGGCGCCGTCCCCCATCAGCTCGTCCGCCCCGACCGCGCCGCGGTGGTCCAGGTTTTCCAGGATCTTCAGGCCTTGCTGGATGATGGCATGGCTTTTCCTGCCCTTGATGTGGGCGACGAAGCCCACGCCACAGGCATCGTGCTCGTAGGCCGGGTTGTACAGGCCCTGGGCGGCAGGCGTGGCGAAGGAGGAAGAGGAGGTTGGTAGGGACTTGGGCATGGCGCGACTCAAAAATGCTGCAGTGCAAGAACTCAACATTACTGCCATCGAATTTCATGCGCAATAGAAAAATATAGGGTGCGTCCCTATTTAAAATCCATGATGATTCCCATGTAAAAAAATAGGGACGTATATAAGGGGTTGATAAAAAAGATGCTCCAAATTTCCGGGACGGCGCTAAAGGGCACGTCTTTGCCATGCAGCGTGCGCAAAAAAATTTTTGATGGCGTCTGGTTTTTTGTCGCGCTTTCGACTACGTCTTGCGTACGGCGGCACGCCGAG
>JAEWEH010000491.1 GCA_023389535.1 Pseudomonadota bacterium | reverse complement strand
GGCGGCACCTTGTTCCTGGACGAAATTACCGAAATGTCGATGGAATTGCAGGTGCGGCTGCTGCGCGTGCTGGAGTCCGGATTCTTCATGCGGGTGGGCACGCACGAGGAAATCGAAGCAGATGTTCGCGTGGTTGCTGCGACCAACCGCAATCCCGAGCAGGCAGTCGCCAGCGGCGCCTTGCGTGAAGACCTTTACCACCGCCTTAGCGTGTTCCCGCTCGAATTGCCCCCTCTGCGGGATCGCGAAGACGATGTCTTGCTCCTGGCCGAGCACTTTCTGCAAAAGCTGAACGATGAAAATGGCACTGCCAAGGTGTTCGGGCCGGAAGCCAAACAGGCCATGAAGGAATATTCCTGGCCGGGCAATATCCGGGAACTGCGCAACTACGTATACCGCAGCTACATCCTCGCCGACGAAGTCATCAAAGGGGATTTCAACTCCTTCGAGCTGGAAGCGCATTCCGCGGGCTGGGGGTCCGATATTCTTGTGCCAGTGGGCGTACCGCTGGCGGATGCCAATCGGCAGCTTATCCTGGCAACCTTGAAGCAGTGCGGCGGGGTAAAAAAGGTGGCGGCGGAAATGCTGGGCATCAGCCTGAAGACGCTGTACAACCGGCTGGAAGAATACGGCAGCAGCGACATCGACGAATCCTCGTTCCCTTCTCGCTAAGATAACCGGGTCGCCAACACCCTGAGTTCGGGCACGGCAAATGCTGCGGCTACCGCGCAACGAACTTTAAGGTGTATGCCGAATGACGACCGAAGGCCGCGCGACCATCGTCGTGCTGACGCACAACAGGCGGGTGCAACTATTGAACACATTGGCCGCCTTGGAAAAACTGCCGGGGCAGTGGCCCATTATCGTTGTCGATAACGGCTCACGCGATGGCACGGCCGCGGCGGTCAGCATGCGCTTTCCGGGCGCGATGCTAATACGGGCGCGGCGCAATCTGGGCGCCGCCGGCCGCAACATTGCGGCCGCTTACGTCCATACGCCTTACATTGCTTTTTGCGATGATGACACGCAATGGGAGCCGGGCGCGCTGGAGCGCGCGGTCGACGTCATGGACGGCAGCCCGGGCGTTGCCGTGCTGAACGCCTGCGTGCGCGTAGGCCCCACCGGCGTTACAGATCCCACGTGCCTGGCCATGGCGAGCAGCCCCTTGTCGCGTGGCCGTTTGCCGGGTCCCAGGCTGTTGGGCTTCATGGCCGGCGCCTGCATCATGCGCACCCGCGCGTTTTACGATGTCGGTGGTTACTGGCCCCCGCTATTCATAGGCGGTGAAGAAGAACTGATGGCGCTTGATCTTGCGGAACGCGGATGGAACATGGTGTACATGGAAGATATCATCACCCGCCATTTTCCGAGCAAGATGCGGGATTCTTCGACGCGTCATCGCATGCTGGTGCGCAATGCCATCTGGGTGGCCTGGATGCGCCGTCCGGTGGCTGCCGCGTGGCGCGAAACCTGGCGCCAGTTGGCGCGAGCCCGGGCGCGTCATACCCTGATCCGGTCCATGTTGGACACCTTGTCCGGCCTGCCACGTGTCTTGCGCTGCCGCCGCGTTGTATCGCCTCCGGTTGAAGCCATGCGGCGCTTGCTGGAATCCTCGGCGAACCAGGCGGCTGATGCGCTTCCGCGCCCCGATTTGCGGCCGTCTTCCAAATAGGCTGTTCACACAAGCTGAAGCGAGCCACCTGAAGGCCATTCAGGTGGGATGGTTCAATGCATGGGCGGATTTTCCGACGGCGGTGGCTCGGGATCGTCGATGCGGTCGGGCTCTTCCCGAGGGGGCAGGTCTATTTCCTTGTCCGGCTCACCTGGAGGGGGCGAGCTTGGAGGGACGGAAGGATCATGTTCAGGGGGCTCGGGCACATGCGCCTTCAGGCATGGCTGCCATGCTTTCTCGGTGCGGATATTTAGGGCGTCCAGTCTCATCATCTTAGTCTCCAAAGTTGTAATGCACGGAACTGTATGCGGCTGCGCGGCAAGATGCGTGCCCGCCCCGCAATAGTTGGCCTGACCAGGCGTATACGCGCTTGCGCCCGGGCACACTACTTGCTCAAGTCTGAGCCGAGAGCTCGGCGGACCGGCGCAATGCCTGTCGCTTCAGGGTGGGACGCCCTGGAATTTTTACCGTACTTTAAAACGGCGCCGAATGCCGCCAAAGAGCTCCGGCACGAGCCCCTGCCGTCTGGGTGCAACAGGAGAAACATTGTGGCAATGAAGATACTGGCTGTGACTTCGGAAGTATTCCCCCTGGCCAAGACGGGCGGCCTGGGAGACGCGGTAAGCGGACTGGCGCATGCGCTATGCAATAGTGGCGCCGAACTTACCCTGATGCTGCCTGCGTACCCCGCAGCGCTGCGCAAGCTGGGTCCAGTGCGGGAATTGACCAGGCTCGAAGGACTGCCCGGCGGCGACGCCATGTTGTTAGGTGCGTTCTGCGCCGAGCTCGGAGTGCCGGTTTTGTTGCTGAAGAATGACGCGCTGTACGATCGCAAAGGTCTCTACATGGCGCCGGACGGCACGGAATACCAGGACAATGCCATACGGTTTGCAGCCTTGTCCCAGGCGGCTGCCCGGGTGGCGAAGGGGCTGGACGGTGTGGATCGGCCCCATGTCGTGCATGCCCACGACTGGCACGCTGCGCTGACTCCTTTGTTCATCAGGCAATTGCATGTTGAAGACGTCAAGACAGTGCTGACTTTGCATAACGTGGCGTTTCAGGGGATATTCCCGATGGAACTTGCGCCACAATTGGGCATAGAGCCTTCTTATTGCGATGGGAAAGGCCTGGAATTCTGGGGCCGGATGAACTTCCTGAAGGCCGGGATTCGTTATGCCGACCTGATCACCGTCGTCAGCCGCAACTACGCGCGCGAAATCCTTACCCCTCAGTTTGGCTGCGGCCTCGAGGGCGTGCTGGCAGACAGACGGGCAGATCTGGTGTCCATACCCAACGGCATCGACACGACGCTATGGAATCCGCAGGCCGATGCCTACTTGCGTGGTTTATCGTTCAGTTACGAGTCCCTTGCCAACAAAGCAGTATGCAAAAGCCGGCTGCAGCGGCGGTTCGGACTGCGCGAGGCGCCGGGCGCCACCTTGATGGCTCTGGGCAGCCGCCTGACCACGCAAAAGATGGCGGATGTGGCGGTGGAGGCTTTGCCCCTTGCATTACAGGCGCATCCGCGATTGCAGGTTTGCGTGATCGGCGAAGGGGATAAGCGGCTGGAGCAAGCGCTGTCGGCCCTGGAGCACCAGTAACCCGACCGCTGCGGCGTCCATGTAGGATTCGATGAGTCCGAGGCCCACCTATTGCATGCGGGAGCAGACGTGTTGTTGCACGGCAGCCGTTTCGAACCCTTTGGGCTGACGCCACTTTACTCGATGCGGTATGGAACCATACCAATCGGGTCAAGGGTGGGAGGCATGGCCGACACGATCCTCGACCCGGGGGTGCACAGGCCGGCGGGCGCCATGCGCGCCGCCACCGGGATATTGTTCGAGGGTGATCACCCGCGCGATATGGCGCTTGCCATAGACCGTGCGATGGCTCTGCATGGCATGCCGGAGATCTGGCATGCCATGCAAATGAATGGCATGCGTTCCGATTTTAGTTGGGCCAACACTGCACCGGCCTATCTGAGTGCGTTCCAGGCCTTGCGCCCCGATGTCGCCCTGGATCGCATTCCGGAAGTACAGCGGGAACAACAACGTGGCCGCGCGCGCCAAGTCGTCGTGTCGGCGACCGGCCTGGCCCGACAGGGTCCCCGGCTGATGCCGGGCAAGCTGGCTCAGCGCATGCCGGCAACAGTCGCGCCGGGTGGGGT